>JBHIUX010000012.1:7388-18167 GCA_042138065.1 Nitrosopumilaceae archaeon | reverse complement strand
TCAATTTCAGCTAATAGCACAAATCCTAGATCCTTTGCACAGTATGAGGAGCTATAAACTGTAATTCCTCTATAATCTGGGTAAAAACCGACAACTTCAGAACCATTTTCAAAACATTCTGTAACACCAAACGTGTCAACTCGTTGATTGAATGGAGCATTTTCTAAAAATCTTGATTCAGAAATCATTAGATGATCTTCATTAACCATGTAGATTTCTCCTGATTCGCCAAGACCACTTCGATTTAGAAGAATTTCGTCAATTGACGCTGTTCGCATTTTTGCAATTATTACTCCAATTGGTCCAGCTGATTTTCCACCATCTCTTTCAAAAATTGGAGTAACGACAAGCATGTTTCGTCCGGTAGGAATTTGTTCAAAATCAACAAAACTTTCATTCAAACCTCTGATGAATAAAGACTCATTTGAGAAATTTGTTGTCTTAATTCGGCCAAGTGAAAAAAATACTGTCCCATCTTTTCCAATTATCTTGACATCTTCAAGACCAATTGAGAATCCAACAAATTCTTGAAATGCTTGAACCTGAATCAAAAATTCTCGTTGTTTTTCATTTAGCTTTGAATTAAATTCTGAATCATTGATGTTGTTCAGTTCAGAAACAAGAATTTGTATCATGGGATCATTTGCTAAGATTTGTGTTTCTTTAATTCTTGTATTATAAAGAATTCTAATAGAATCGCCACGAACAGTTGATTCACTAATTAGCTGATCACCTGTTCTTTCTCTAAGAATTTGATCTGCATAAGTAAAGCTTAGAAATGCAGTAATGGATAGAGCAACTACTGCTACTACCATGACTAGTAGAATTAATTTTTTGTCTAAACTAAATGAGAGGGTCAATTTTGATCTTAATTTTCCATATTATGACATATCAAGTATATGCTAATTTTACTAGGTTACAGTGACTACTCCGACTCTCCAAGGGTGTAGAGTACAAAAGTAGTTGTAAATTCCTTCATCATCAAATGTATGTGCGAATCTTTCACCAGTTTTTAGAGGAGCACTGTTGAAAACTCCAATAACATTTCCTTCTTCATCTTGACTTTGAACAGTGTGTGGCACTGTATCATCATTAATCCAAACAACAGTTGTTCCTTTTGAAATTAGTAAATTAAGTGGAATGTAAAATGCTGAATTTGCAACGTCATAATTTCCTTGAGGAATGATGACATTAGCTGATCCCGATTGTACCAATTCATCTTTTTCTTCAGATTCAATAATGATTATTTTATTTTCAATTAGATATTTTATTGCGTTTAGAAATTCTGTTTCAGAAATACTTCCTTCACCATACCATAATGCGGTGTTTTTTACCCAATCAGGAACGGTTTCAGCTGTAACGCTCTGATAAAGAGTAGCTGATACAATAAATGCTGAGGAAATAACAACTATAGCAAGAGCCCTGCTTCGGAGTTGCACGTATTAGTATTGGTAAAACTTCCTAAAAAGTAGACCTACAATATCAACAATGATAATCAAAAATGGGAATCGTTATTTTGGATGAACAATATCAAATTTCTTTTTCTTGGTAGTCATTGAAGGAGTTACAGGGATCATATTATCTGCCAATTTTTTGATCTTATTTTCATGCATTTTTGGGTATTTGATGTGAAGGCATTCATGATATAGTGTATTTACAAGTTCAACTTTGGGTTCTGTAGAAAGATGTGGATTAAGCCAAATCGTTCCGGTTTCTTTTATGCATTCGGCCCAAACAGAATTTGGGCGTCTTCCTCCGCCATAGAGATATTTTGAAAAATGTTTTCTGTCATAAACAATAACTGGTTTTACTCTGAGGTTTAGTATATTTTCAAACGCATTAAGAATTGTTTGATGCCATTCTCTATCATCTGGTGTAAATTTCCATTTTTTACTCAAGACTTTCCAAGACCTCCTAGCTTAGATGCCCAATTACCTTTCTTTGTTTTACCTGGTTTTTTGTCAAAATTATCGATCATTTCATAGGTAATGGTAAATCCTTTGCCTACCATGGTATCATCCTTTGAGAAAGTATTATTATCTTTGATAAATTCTGGTGGCAAATCCTTTATTTTTTTGATTTTTAATTCTCGAAGACGTAATTTTTTTCCATTTTCTAATTTTATAGTTGCATCATCACTTAATCCTTGAACAGAAAAATTTTCAAAAAATCTAATAAAACCTCCTTCTTTTAATTCGATTTCAGCATCATATGTTAATTTATGACCATAGATTAGAATCTCTCTTGCTTTAATTTTAACATCATCTTCTAGATTTAAAATCACAATAGAATCAGCATCAAGTGATACGGTATTTACTGCGTTTTCTACAATTATTTTTCCTTTAGGAGAAGAAAGATGTGTTCTGTATTCTTTAACAGTGTATAATCCAACTTTTCCTGAAGGATCTTGCACCTTATCTTTTCTGCCAAATACATTTCCAACAACTATATCGCCGTTTTCTACAATTATTGTTGCACCATTTTCAATTCGGTATTTGTTTTCAAGTGGGTTTACAAACTTGAAATCGCCTTTTGTTACTCGAATCTTTGATTTGTAGTCCTCACTCCAAGATGGACTAGTAATGTTTCCTTGCATAACTATTGGGCCATCATATGTGATACTACCAGCCATGTAATTTCCTTTAATTGAAAGTGCGCCATTTGCCTTTCTTTCAAATTCAATTTCACCAAGAGTTTTTGATCCAAAAAGCCTGGTTCCTGTTGAGCCAATTCGGTTTAAAGCAGCAGCCCATTCTTCTGCTACCTTCATGTCTTTTGTAAGATCTTCTGCAAGAATTTTGTTTCTTGTAATTTCTTCTTCTTCATCAAAAGAATAAACTTTGGATTTTCTTCGTCTTTCTTCTGGTGAATCCGGGTATTTTTTCCCAAGTTTTAGGTCGTCGTAGGCTTGTTTAATTTTTTTAAACTGCTCAATGTCTCCGCCTCTATCTGAGTGGTGCTCAAGTGCTAATTTTCTAAATGCAATCTGAATTTCCTTTCTTGTGGCACCCTCGCGAACACCTAAAATTTGATAATTGTTTTGAAGTATTTTTTTCTCCATCTAACTTACCTCGCTTTTTAATGAATTAATAGTATACGTGCTTGAATATTGTTTTGAAAAAATAATTAAATTAGATCCTTGAGAGGGCCTTCAAATTCATCGCTAGGCACCACTGAGACAATTTTTAGCTGGCCCAATAATTTTAGTCGGTCTCGTTTATCATAGTAATTGTAAGTTCCTTCCTCTGTGGGATAAATTGTAATTGTGTCTTGTTCTCCTGGGTCTAACAGATCTGTTTGAATATTCAAACCTTCAATGTATAGTCTGTGATTTTTTTCGCCGTTGTTAACAACTGTTAAAATGTATGCAAAACTTGTTCTTGAAATTAAAGTTGGGTTTGGGTCTCCAGATACTCCAACAATTCCTCGTAGTTGTACTTCGCCATCAATGTCTTCAAAAGCTACAGTTTGTTCTACCTTTTCCTGCCAAAAAATTGCAACATGTCTAACGTTTCCTTGTCCAATAAAACCAACCATTACTGCTAAACCAATAACACCAGCAACAATTCCAATTATAACCAATTTTTTATCATTAGAGTTCATAATTACAATTCATTTAACAGCTATTTGTAGTTGAAATATAATTTTCCATATGGATAATAAATTAAAGAAAATTTGTTGTAAACTACTTTACAACTAGAACTGGAACAGGTGATTTATGCATGACATGATTTGATACGCTGCCTAAGAATTTTTCTTTGGCACCTGTAATGCCTCTTGCACCAATCACAATCATATTGTATTTTCCTTTTTTAGCAAAATTTACAATTTCATTGCCAACATTTCCGCCACCTGTTTTGTATTGGAATTTAGCGCCAGCTTGTTGTGTTTTTCTCATTGCAGGGCCAATTGCCTTTACTGCTTTGTCTTGTGCAGCATCTTTCATCTTCTGAGTATATTTGATTCCAGCAGCAAATGGTAACTGAAATACATAGAATCCTGTTATCTCAGCACCACTAGATTTTGCTATAGAAATGGCATGATCTAGACCTCGCATAGAGTTTTGTGAACCATCTAATGGAACCAGAATTTTACTGAATTTTGTCACCATACAACTTCTTTCTTAATTCAGCATATAAGACACAAAGATGATTTTCAGTGTTGAGAATTTGTTGTGATAATTAGACTGTTGCAGTCAAGATGTAATTTTTTATTATTTTTGCAGATTTGCCAAGAGCTTCTAATTCAGATTCTTCGAGTTCAATTTTTTCAATACTTTCTAGACCATCCTTGTTTATTTTAGTAGGAACGCCTATGCAAACATCTGATAATCCATATTCTCCAGTTAACAAAACAGAGGCTGGAATGGCTATATTTTTTCCTTTGATTATGGATTCTACAACATCAAATGTATTTTTTGCAATTCCAAAAACTGATCTACTCTTGAATTCACGAAGTGTTTTCCAATAATTTACCAGGTTTTTTGTTATTTGTTCAATTTGAATGGTTTCAAGTAATTCTAACACAGGTTTTTCGTTCTTTTTTGCTCTTGAAAAAATTGGCACCATAGTATCTCCATGTTCTCCTAGAACAATTGCGTCTTTGATTTCCGCTTGTGAGACTGCAAACTCTTTTGCTAATAGATATCTGAATCTACTTGAATCAAGACTAGAAGCAATACCAATAACTTGTTTTTTTGGAAATCCTGAATCTTTCAAAAAAACATATGTTAAAACGTCAAGTGGATTTGAAACAACAAGAACTTTAGAATCAGGAGTATAAGTTTTAATTTTTTTTGCAATGTCTTTAATCATTTTTACTTGTTCTCCAACCATTTCTGTACGACTTTGTGTGTAAACACCGGCACTGGCAGTGATTATGACAACATCGGAACCTTTTGTTAATGAATAATCATCAGTTCCTTTTACTGAAATTGAACTATCTTTTGGAATAGCATTTGAGATATCTAGTGCCTCTCCAATTGCTTTTGTCTTTGTACGATTTACCATGATTACATCATCAAGTGAGGTCGATGCTGCAAGAAATGCTACAGCAGAGCCTACTTTTCCACTACCGATAATTGAGATCAATAAGTTTCACCACACTGGATTCTAATTTGATGCAATTTAATTCTGTTAAAAATTTCTTGCCTAGTTTTCATGCCTGCTAATGAGAAATTTGTGCGATCACGAGTAAATTGCTTGCATTGCATGGCAATGTGTACTTACTCAATATATCAAAAAATCACGCAAATATCCTATGCAAACACTGGTCACGGGTAGAAAAATTGAGGAAGTAGAAAAAAAAGACGCTATCTTAGAGGTAATGTCTGACAAGTATTGCAGAGCAATTCTTGAAAACACAATGGACAAACCAAAATCTGCTATGGAAATTAGTGCTGAAACAAAAATTCCAATCAGTACAGTCTACAGAAGACTACAGACTCTCCACGACAACAAGTTGTTGGGAATTTCTGGTTCCATTAGTGATGATGGCAAGAAATACTTTCTTTATAGAAGCAAGGTGAAAGCAATCTCTTCAACATTCAATGGGAATTATGTTGAGATTGAAGTTGTTCCTAATTCCTCATAAGGTTGGGAACCTTTCCATTATTTTATGGTAGAAAATCATGTCTGAGAATCAAAATGTCATTTTAAATCGAAAACAAAAGGATACTAAATTTATGAATGACGTGTATTCGACTTCGGTCATTACAGTAAGTCCTGAGACTTCGATCTTTGAGACGCTAAAACAAATGCAGACAAATTTTATCAAACATATCGTTGTGTCTACTAAAAACAGACCACTTGGGGTTGTTACAGAAAGAGACATTAACAGATTTCTTGAAAATGATAAAACTGCAAGGGCCATTGATGAAATTCCTATCAAACATGTAATGCAGAAAAATGTTATTTCATTAGTTGATGGTCTTGAGGATCACTTTGTTCAATGTGCATCAAGAATGGACACTTTCAAAATTGGATGTGTCGTTTTAACAAATGATGATGGAGAATTGAGCGGAATTATTTCAAGAACAGACATTGCAAAAGCATATTCGGTTGCTTTTGGTGGAAAATATCTCATTAAAGATTTCATGAGTAAGAAGGTAGTTACATGTAGAAAATCTGATTCTCTGAAATTTGCATTAGATCTTATTAATCGAAACGAAGTTTCAAGGTTAGTAGTTACTGATGAAAATGGTTCTCCAATTGGTCTTATTACAACAAACACCTTTCTAACTCACAGTGATTACTTTACTAACAACCAAACAAGATCTAGAGACTACCTTCTTCCAATAAAAAAAGGGGAAACCTTAACTGTTGCAGACATGCTAACTGATGAAATACTTACAATTGATCAAGAAGAGGATTTAGCAACTGCTGCAAGTCTTATGGTAAAAAACAAAATTAATGGAATACCAGTCATTGATAGTTCTAAAAACTTGGTTGGAGTTGTTAGCAAAACTGATGTTGTGAGAGCATTTACTGTTGTCGGCCCTCACGAACAACTAAAATCAAAATATAAAGAATTGTATTAACATCTAGTTTTATCTAGATATGGCTGTAGTTTCAAAAACAATCAAGGTTCACTCAAAGCGAGAAAATGATCTTATAGACATTACAAATGATGTTGAGAAAATTGTTAAAGACAGCAAAATTAATTCCGGTTCCATTACAGTTTTTGTTTCAGGATCAACTGGTGCATTGACAACTATTGAGTTTGAACCTGGATTAAAAAAGGACTTTCCAAAAATGTTGGAAAGACTAGCGCCAAAAGACATTGAATATGGTCATGAACAAATGTGGCATGATGGTAATGGGCATTCTCATGTAAAGGCATCACTAGTGGGTCCATCAGTCACAATTCCATTCACTGATGGTGAGATGCTACTTGGAACATGGCAACAAATTGTATTTATTGAATTAGATACTAGAGGCAGAAATCGTACTCTGGTGGTACAAATCATTGGCGAGTGATTGGCTTAAGTAAGATTTTTGCATAATAGTATCATAACCAAAGTGTTTAATTCAATAAAGAAGGTTTTTGGAAAGTCTGAATGCAATATTTGTCTAAAGGAGTGTAAAACTCTACATTTAGATCAATTGCATGTTTGTTCAGATTGTTATGAGAAAATAAAATCATTAGAAAAAAATGAATCCTTTAAGCTTTCAAAGGAACAAAAAGCAGGTGGAATTAAAGATGAGTTATAAGAAAAAAATTGTACTAGTATAATGATTAAAGACAGGGTTGAGGCAGGACAACTTCTTGCTGAAAAAATTAGTTCAATTAAAGAAAAGGATTTTGTTGTATTAGCTATTCCTCGTGGTGGTGTTATAGTTGGTCATGAGATTGCAAAAAAACTTGGTTGTAGGCTAGATATTGCAATTTCTAAAAAAATTACACCGCCTGATAATCCTGAATTTGCTATTGGGGCAATTACACATGATGGGACTTTATTTCGAAGTGATTATTGGGATAATTATGCGGAATATCCAAATCTGGTTCAAGAGATTGAAAAAAAGAAACTAGAGGTAAAGCGAAGACTAGAAGAATACCGGGGAAGTTCTGAATATAATATTGATGGTAAGACTGTAATTCTTGTTGATGATGGAATTGCAACAGGTTCTACAGTATTTGCAATATTAAACTGGTTAGAAAAACAAAATGTTAAAGAAATTATTTTAGCAATTCCCGTAATGCCCGCAAGTATTTATGAATTAATGAAGAAAAAAGTTTCATTGATTCTAGCACTAGAAAGTCCTGAAGATTTTTCTGCTGTTGGACAGTTTTACAAAAACTTTGACCAAGTACCAGATAGTGAAGTGATGAAAGTTTTAGAACATTATAAGAGCTAAATTGCTTCGTTTCCTTCTTTTCCCGTACCAATATCTATGGCTCTAGCGACAGGAGTGATGAAAATTTTTCCTATTTTGGCATTTTCTTTAACTAACTTGATTACTTGTTCCTCTTTTTCATCCGCCACTAAAACTTCTAACATGTATTTGTCGCCAAACTGTGGAGTAAACACTTCTGTTCCTTTTGAAGCATGGATCTCAGGTGGTGGGTTTTTTCCTCTACCTCTCTTTTTTGTAACTGTAAGTCCGCCGACTGGAACTTTTTTTAATGCCTCACTAATTGCCATAACATCGTTCTTACCAAGGACAATTTCAATTCTAATCAAGGATTCAGCTTTTTTGTTTTTTCTTATAAAAGATTTTTGTGAATTCCGAACTTGAATCTTATCGTTGCTTTTTTATATAATATCTATAAAAAGAAAAATCCTTGCCTATAGACACTGGGGATACAGCGTGGATGCTAGTTGCTGGCAGCTTAGTACTTTTGATGATTCCTGCACTTGGGCTTTTTGAATCCGGTCTACTGCGGAAAAAAAATGCCGTTTCTATTTTTATGCAGATTTTCTTTGGTCTTGCTCTTCTTAGTGTAATGTGGTTTACTTTTGGATTTAGTTTAGCATTTGGACCTGATGAATCAGGCGGTTTGGGGGGAAACTTTGATTGGGTTTTTCTCAAAGGAGTTCCTTGGGATGAGCCACTAGAACAATATGCACCAACTATTCCTGGAGTGTTGTTTGCTAAATTTCAATTGATGTTTGCAGCAATTACTCCTCTTCTATTAACTGGAACAATTGCTGAAAGAATGAGATTTAGATCCTTCATAATTTTCATTGCAGCTTGGTCTATTTTCATCTATTATCCGCTGGTTCACTGGGTTTGGGGCGGTGGTTGGCTAGCAGAACTTGGGGTTGCTGATTTTGCTGGAGGAATTGTAATTCACACAAGTGTTGGAATGGGAGCATTAGCTGCTGCTATGGTACTTGGACGCAGGAGAAATTATGGTCCTGCAATAATGGTTCCACATAGTATTCCAATAGCAGTTTTAGGATCTTCATTGCTTTGGCTGGGTTGGTTTGGATTCAATGCAGGAAGTGCACTGGCATCTGGAGGTGTAGCAGGAAATACAGTTATTGTTACACATATGGCATCTTCTGTTTCTGCTTTAATTTGGGTAGGATTGTCTTGGAAACGAACCGGCAAGCCAAGTGTTGTTGCAGCAATTAATGGTGCAATTGCAGGTCTTGCGGGAATTACTCCAGCATCAGGTTTTGTGAGTGTTGAGCATTCATTTGTGATTGGAATAGCAATTGGACTTGCATCATACTATGGTGTCGTGTTGTTTAAAGAAAAATTAAGAATTGATGATGCTCTTGATGTAAGTTCAGTACACGGTGTTGCAGGAATAATTGGCTCGCTTTCAATTGGAATCTTTGCAAGCTCTATGATCAATCCGTCTGGACCAGATGGAATTCTCTTTGGAAATCCAGACCAGATGTTAATCCAAATGGCAGGTGTAGGAATTGCAAGTGCATTAGGATTTGGTGGAACTTGGATTCTGATGAAAATTATTAAAAAGACAATTGGAATCAGAGTGTCGCCAGAGGTAGAAGACGCAGGACTTGACATTAGTGAACATGCAGAAGCAGCTTATTCTGATGAAGAAGAGTTTAAGCTGTTAGATGACTTTATTGAAAAAGACGAATCTGATAAATAACTATCAAGATTGGAAAATACCTTCTAAGTTATATTGAAGATTTGAATTACAAAACTCATGTCAGCAGATATGCTTAATGAACCACTCTCAAAATATACAAATCCAAAATTAATGGCAGTTTCAAGTGAACTAACTGTTACAGATGCAGCAAAAGTAATGAATGAATCAAAGGTTGACAGTGTTCTTATTTTTGAAAATGATTCAGTCATTGGAATTGTTACTGATAAAGACATCATAAGAGAAGTTGTTGCTAAAGGAATTGATCCTTCTAAAATTACTATGAAAGAGATTACTCATAAACCAATTATCAAAATTCACAAGGATTCAAAAGTAAAAGATGCAATTGCATTGATGAATAAACATGATATTAGAAGACTAATTGTTGAAGATGATAAAAGAACCATCGGGGTAATTTCTAGAAAGAAGATTGTTGGTGACATGAATGAGTTTGCTATTGCTCTACCTGAATTGGAGATCCCAAATAAGATCAAGTGCCCATATTGTTCCTCTGAATTTGATGATAAGCAGACATTATCTTCACATATTGACCAAATTCACATTGGACCAGGTCTTTTAGAAGGAGACCTTTCAAAAGCTAGCGAATTGGGTTCTGTTAATCCTGCAGATACTTACACAAAGACGCTTTAGCGATTAAAACCAAAAATGTCTTATATTATATGTGACCACCTATCGATCCTAAATGACTTTGGAAACAACTGCACCAAAAAGAAAACCTCATCCGCATAAAAAAGAAAAAACTCGTAGCATCACTTATCGATTGCCAGCTAAAGTTGTTGAGGAGCTTGAAACAGAAGCAATGCAGAAAAATATTTCTCAAAATGTTTTGGTTAAACAGATTTTAGAAAAATATGTCGGGTGGGATAGATTTGGCGACAAAATTGGAATGATTCCAGTTCCCAAAAAAATTCTAGATACATTAGGAAATGAAATGTCTGGAGAAGAGATTAATGAAATCATCAAAGTTTTGCATCCTGTCATAAAAGATGCTGTTCTATTCATGAAAGGTAGTTTTGATTTGAAGAGATGTATTGAAACTTTAGAAGACTACATGAGAGCGTCTGGAATGAAATCAGATCATAGGATAGAAGGGGATTTGCATCATTTCATTATACAACATGAATTAGGACTAAAGTGGTCTTTTTTTACTGAACAATTGTTAAAAGAAATTTTTCATCAATTCCTTCCAGA
>JBHIUX010000012.1:3880-7288 GCA_042138065.1 Nitrosopumilaceae archaeon | reverse complement strand
CATATCAAATTTGAGAATGTCGTGCAATGTATACTAAATGCTTATGTTTCAGATTGACGTAATATAATATTGGGATATGAGTATACTACTGGCTCAGAAATTTGAAGGGAAGAGAATGAAAAAGGCACTGGAAATGCTTTTGATCGACAGAGGAAACGAATTCCGTGAACTCGGAAAAAGTGTGTTTCCAACAGGTTCTAAACCAACATCTTCAATCAGAAATTGGGAAGAGTATGTTCTCAACTTTTGTTTTGATGTATCAGAGGCTTTCAAATGTTGGTCGGGCAATAAGGAAATTGAAGTCAATTCTGCAATGAAGGCTTTGACAATATTACGTCAGTGTTCAAAAAATAAGCAAACCATGAATCAAATGACACATCTACTAAACATAGCATATAATCTTGCAGAAGAATTCAAAGTAATTTACAAAAGAATCGAATAGAGCATCAATTATAATATGTTACAGGAGAAAAATCTTATTGATAGATATAAACAGAAAAGTATTTGGTGGTATTCTTGCTAAAGAAATTATTGGTGGCGATCCACCTCTACACCCTGAGACTACTAACAGATTAGAAAATGAATTTAATTTACTCATAAATGAATTAAATAAAAAATCTAAAGAAGAGTTGGAAAAAACTCTTCAAAAGCAAAAGGAAATTATAAAACAAATGAACAGCAAGCCAGGAGCCATGGCCTTGGCTCAAGATAAAATAAAATTATTTACAGATTTTAGTTTTAAATACACTCAAGCAATTGAAAATAAACTCAAGTCATTTGTATAAATACTGAGTGCAGTGCAACCAGACTGCGTATATTGTTTTTAAATAAAATTAATTTTGTGATAATCAACAATAACATTTATTTTCTTTTCAGATTTATGGAGTAAAGTCATGGTTTATTGTAGGGGCGCATGTGAACAATACAAAGCACAAAAACCTTTTGAGATAGGAAGATATGCTGCAGGACAAAAACGATGTAATTATTGTGAAGTTTTTGTAAATTGGGATGGCCTTTCTTGTCCTTGTTGTAACAGACAGCTTAGATGCTTACCACGAAGTAGAAAAGGAAAAGAAAAGTATCTAGAACAAGTTATGAGAAAATAAAAAAGAAAAAAATCAGTTCACGCGAATTGACTTTTTCTGTGGTTTTGGTGTAGGCTTTGTTTTTGGAATTGTGACTGTTAATACTCCATCTTGTAGTTTGGCTTTGGCCTGACTTGATTTTACCTTCTCAGGAAGAGGAACTGTCCTGTAGTATGAGACTTGGCTTCTCTCTTTTCTAAGATAATTTTTCTTCTTTTCCTCTTTTTCTGCCTTGTGCTCTGCTGAAATTTCAATAGAGTTATCAGTTACATTAAGATCGATCTCATTTTTCTTTACTCCTGGCACATCAACCTTGACTAGAAGTTGTTTTCCTTCATCAATTACATCGCATGAAGTTTCTGGCATTTGAGGAATTTTTGGCATTCCTATTGCTGGGAATGAAGCAAATGATTTCTCAAGATCCCGTCTAAAATTCTCAAAAGCCCTGTCCATTTCGGTCCAACTTGAACCCCATGATGGAATTAAGCCTGTAGTTTTTTTTGATGCTTTTTTTGGTTTTGCCATGAGGTAATTTATGAGGTTTCACTTAATTGTCATACCGATGATTATCAACATTAGAAATCAGTTTGGTTCTGAAAAGCGTATCTTTAAAGATGAATTTGTTGCAATTAGAACATGGTAATTGAGAAGGATATTCAAGAGTATATTGAAAAGCATGTCAAACTAATGATTACGCAGACAGAATCTTATATTCCATTCATAAAAATTGCATTTCCATTTTCTCAAAATTTAGCTGATTCTTGTTTTAGTTTGATTGTTGGTAACGCATTATCAGTTTTCATAAATCAATATGGGATGAGAATGAAGTATCCATCTGCTTCTGATTTTGAAGATTTTGCAAGAATTACTTCAAAGTATAGAAGTCAGGTCGATAAGTTTTTCAAATAATTTTTTTATACTGGCCTGATAGGTAAGTTAACTTTTCTAATACTTGTTTTTGAGCGTCGCTTTGATCTTTTTGAAAGGTTTCGTAATAATTTTTGGCTAAGGTTTTCAATTACTTTACTGAGATCAAATCCTACATCCTTGTAGATGTATGGAGAATGGTGGGGAGTTATAATCATAATTGATACTTCGTACTTTCCTGCTTTTTTTCCACCAGAGCGTCTTTGTTTTATTGAAACCTTGGCCTCTTGAATTTCAGAATAAACTTTTTGAAGTCGTTTCAGAGTGTTGGTAAATTTTGCTGTAATCAAGTTTACATTTTTTTGGTCCTCTGGCATTCCAACCACATAAAGAGGGATTTCAGTCTCCATTCTTACGGCTAGTAGACTTAAAATGTCACGAACAGTAATAATTCCTTGAAGATTTTTCCATAGATTGACCAGACAGCAGGTTGTTTTTGTTTTAATCATTGTGTTTAGAATTGTGTTAAGGTTATCATCTACAGAACACTGAGGGATGCGTGTACTTCCAATGTTTCCAATTTTTGATTGTAAATTTCTAACTTTATTCATTCCCATTGCACGTCGTCCTAAACTTTCATGTGGATTAATTGCTTGCAAAAGATGATATGATGTTAGAACTTGTTTGATTACACCCTTGTTTTCTACAGGAAGATGATCTATTCTTTTTGATGTCATAATTTTTCTTGCAGTGCTTAGAGAATCATTTGAAGATACTGTGATTGGGTTTTGCGTGAAAATTAGATTTGCCTTGATCCATTTATTGTCTTTTGCAGAAAGAAGCTTCAAAATTCTATTTGCACTGACGCCTCCAATAATTCTATTTTTATCTACTACAGGAACGGTTCTGACGCGATAATGGCTCATGATGTTTGCGGCTCTTTGGACATTATCCTTTGGGGTCAGGGCAGGAATTGTTTCTAAAAATGGCTGAACCTGCATATCAGCAATATCTTTTCCAGGAAGAAGAGACCTTACATTAGTAGTTAAGACAGATTTTCCATTAAGACAAAATGCGTCATAAGAGTCGTTTTTTGATAGTTTGTTAATGACTTTGGAAACAGATGATGTGGGCTCTATGACGATTACCGGTTCAATTAAAGAATTGATTTTTTTCTGATGAATGTCCTTTAGATGCTCATAAATTGTGTCTGAAATCATATCCTTACTTTAGTTCACAAATTATCCAAATTTTAATTAAAAGAAACTCCAGATTTTCAAGGTTGATTTTCATTGGTGATATTCTAACCGATATATTTAACGACTTTACAAGCTTTCAGTGTATTGCTCCTAAAAAATGCTGATCTTAATCAAATAATGATTAAGCGTACCGTTACTGTAACTCCCAATACAAGTCTGTTAGATGCAAGAGATATCTTGCTTCGACACAAGCTAAA
>JBHIUX010000012.1:0-3780 GCA_042138065.1 Nitrosopumilaceae archaeon | reverse complement strand
GATTTGGCTTCTGTTTTTCTTACACAAACAACTAGTCCATTGAAAGTTTCAAAAATTATGACACGGCGAGTCATTACTGTTATGCCAGGTGATTCTCTTCTTTTTGTTGAAAGTTTGTTAATTAATAATAGAATTTCAAGAATAGTTGTACAAAGAAATCAAAAACCTGTTGGAATAATTACATACAGGGACTTTGTTCCAGCTAAACTGCCTCACTGGATAGCAGAATCAGCAGATCCCAAAGAGGTTGAGAGGTATAGAATGGGATTAAATCCTACAGAGTTTGCTGCAAATCAAATGAGTCACCTGATGCACTTTAAAGCAGTAGACATAATGTCTGCAAATCCAATTACAGTTGATGCTAGCGAGGATGTTGGAGTTGCGGTTTTGTTGATGATTAGAAATGGAATAAGCGGTTTGCCTGTTGTAAAAAATTCTAACCTTGTTGGAATCATTACAAAGGCAGATATTGTAAAGGCAATTGCGGAGAATTAGATGAGAAAGTCCCTTTATCTTAAGATACTAGTACCAGTGGATGGTTCAAGTTTTTCAAACAAAGCATTAGCTCATGCATGTGAATTAGCAAAAACACAAAAAGCAATTTTATTGTTGGTTTATGTTGTGGATAAATCAATTCCACTAAACTTTCTTGATAGAAAAGAATATCTTTCTATTCTGAGAAATTATGGTAAAAAAATTATGAAAAAATCTGCTGATACAACCAAACAAAGGGGAGTTACATCAAAACAAATCATCAAAGAAGGTAACGTTTCAAAAGAGATCATCAAGGTTGCAAAAAGTGAAAAATGCAATCTTATTGTAGTTGGAAGCAAGGGATTAGGCGCAACTGCAAGATTCTTTTTAGGAAGCACATCCACAAAACTTGCAGCAGATGCGCCCTGTTCAGTACTAATAGTAAAGTGATTCCTCATGATTGCAAAAAACATTATAAAAAAACCAATTGGAATACTAAAAAAATCAACTATTTCTGAAGTAATCAAAAAATTGCTAGAGAACAATGTTAGCAGACTAGTTGTTTTAGAATCAGGCACGCCCGTGGGAATAATTACCGAAAAAGATGTTGGGTTTTTCTTGTTTGCTGAAACGACAAAGCAAGGCCTTGACAGAATTCCACTAGAAAAAATTATGAATAATTTAGAGTACACTTATGAAGAAAATTCTCTTGAAAAGTGTGCTCAGATAATGATTGAGAAAAAAATGAGCTCACTAGTTGTTGGAAACAAACACAATCTTGAAGGAATTTTTACAAAAACAGATCTGGTAAAATATTATGCTGAGAATTATGTTGGAAAAAACAAGGTCGTTGATTATATGACATCAGATTATGTTTCAACACATAGTGCTGCACCATTATTCAAAGTTGTAAGAAAGTTACTTGAAAATAAAATTTCAAGATTAATTGTAAAAAATCAATCAGAAGAGCCAGCTGGAATTGTTTCATTTCGTGATTTGTTTAGAATTTCATTGGAGCTTGGTGCAGAAGAAGATGATACTGGTTTTACCTTATCTGATCAAATTAGAAAGGGGTTCTTATCTGAGGAGGGTTTTGGTGGAATTTCTTTGGCAAGAGATGTAATGTCAAGTGGAATTATTACTGTAAAATTTAATGAGGATCTTGCAGATGCATGCAATCTAATGCTTGAAAATAATGTCAGTGGTCTTGCAGTACTGGATGGAAATGGTGGACTGGCAGGCATTATCAGCAAGACCGATGTTACAAGAGCCTTAGCAGCTAATGCTTGAATTTTTGAATAAATTAAAAACGGAAACGCAAAATCGTAACATGCTAAAGCACATCACTGGGGGTTAACGTGCGTTTCCGTCCACAGGTAGAGAACTGTTGTTTCCTACTGTGAATAGTACCTAAAAATTCTAAATAAAGTTCGAGATGATTTTCAACTATGATAATTAATCATTATTACTTGTGATAATCCTATTCAAATATTAAAGCAAGTAAGAGAGATGTTTCTGGATGATTAAAAAGAAGATTAAAAAAATTCTAGTCCCAATTGATGGTTCTAAAAACTCTTTTCGTGGTTTAGATAAAGCAATCTATCTTGCAAGACAGTGTCAGGCTACAATTACAGGCCTGTATATTCTTCCAATTTACCCCCGAAGCATAGCTGATGCATTTATGCCATTCCAGATTCATTTTACAAAAAGTGCAAAGAAATACATGCAAACTGCAAAAACTACTGCAGCACAAAAGGGTGTTTTGTTTAAATCAGAAATTGTTTATGGTAGTCCAATTATGGAAATCGCTGATATAGCTAACAAGAAAAAATTTGATCTAATTGTTATTGGTTCACGAGGACTAGGTGGAGTAAAGGAGGCTTTTCTTGGAAGTGTAGCTCATGGTGTTGTACACAGAGCAAAGGTTCCAGTACTTGTTGTAAAATAGTGATTTTATGTTTTCAAAGCTTCTAAACAAAATTCTTGTACCGTACGATGATTCATCTTATTCAAAAAAAGCTCTTAATCAAGCAATGGAGCTTGCACATAACTTAGATTCTGAAATTATTCTCATCAACGTTGTAAGTTTGAGTTACATTGCACCGCCTGGTGGATTGACAGGATTAACAAAAGGAAAATCAAAAAGCCCTGTTGAAAAATGGAAAAAATCTGTAAAGAGTCACGCAAAAAAGATGCTTGAATCCTGTGTTTCAAAATGCAAATCAAATGGAATTACTGCAAGTTTTGTTGTCAAGGATGGGAATATTTCACAAGAAATTCTAGGCTTTGCAAAGAAAAAGAATGTAACCCTAATAATTATTGGAAGCCAGGGGTTATCTGGAATTAGTAAATTAAAGACATTGGGAAGTACTAGTCGTAAAGTTTCAGAACATGCTCATTGTCCAGTGTTAATTGTTAGATAATTTTCTAAGGATTCTCTTGCATTCGTAAAAGTATTTGATCGCAAATTCTTCTCATTTCAGAATCAGAGCCAAGACTACAAATTTTTACTAGATCAGTTGCAGTAACAATTCCTACAACTTCGTTTCCATCTTGGACAGGAACTTTGTGGATGTTTTTTACTTTCATAACTTCTGCCGCATCCCAGACAGTATCGTCTGGCTTTACTGAGATTAGTGGAGAAGACATTACCTGACCAATTGGTTCAGATAGTTGTTTTTCTTCAGCTGCAATTCTTTTTACAAAATCTCTTTCAGTAAGAATTCCAATTGGGATGTTTTGTTTTGTGACTATAACACAGCCAACATCTTGACGATTCATCAATAAGGCTGCCTCTTTAATTGATTTGTCTGAGTCAACTGTAATGAGATCCTTTTTCATTATGTCCTTTACAAATGTGTGTGCCATGTTTTTTTCAATAACATATAGCTAATAAAAACAGATCATTATTTTCACGGTATGAAATCTAGCTTTACTTGACTATGAGAACAGGCATTGGTGCTTTGTGTAGCACATAGTTTGAAGTACTGCCAAGAAATAGTTCCTTTATTCCACCAAGTCCTCTTGAACCAATTACAATTAGATCAAAGCTGTTGCCTTTTGCATAGCTAACAATTTTTGGTCCTTCATCACCATAAACTACCTTATCGTGAAACATAATTCCATTTTGAGCTGAGCGTTTCTTTGCTTGTGCCATAAACTTGGCAGCATTTTTTAGAAAATATTTTTCCATGTCTTTTAGTTGATAGTCTGTTCTTGGTGGAGGTAATGGAACAACAAATATGCCAGTGATTGTAGCCTGACACTGTCTTGCAAGATAGATTGCTTTATCTAAACCACGAAAAG
>JBHIUX010000011.1:0-18237 GCA_042138065.1 Nitrosopumilaceae archaeon | reverse complement strand
ACCTCTGCTACTTTTTTTACAAGTGATTTTATTGTTTCACGTTGTTCTTCAGATGCTGTAATATCAAGAAAAACTAATTCATCTGCACCCTCATCACTATATTTTTTTGCTAATTGTACCGGGTCGCCAGCATCTTTAATTGATTCAAAATGTAATCCTTTTACAACTCTTCCATTTTTTACATCAAGACATGGAATCACTCTTTTAGTTAGTGTCATATTTTTTTGCCTCCTCAATTGAAATTTTATTTTCATATAGTGCTTTTCCAAGTATCACACCATAAAGATTCAATTGTTTTAGTTGTTTAATGTCATTGATACTAGATATTCCACCACTAGCTATCACATTTGCATTTTCAAGTGAACAAGCTTTTTGTAATGATTCAATATCAGGGCCTTGCATTGTTCCATCTCTACTAATGCTAGTTAAAAGAAATTCTGAAAATCCTAATTCTAAAAATTCATTCATTCCATCAAGTAATGTAGTTTCAAGACTTTTTTGCCACCCATTTACAGCGATTTTTCCATTAATTTGATCAACCGAAATTACAATTTTCTTTTTGCCTAACATTTCTGAAATTTTCAATACTACTTCTTTTTCTTTAAAGGCTAATGTTCCTAGCACAATTCTGTCAGCAATTTTTCCAATTTCAAGAATTGTTGATTCATCTCTTAGACCTCCTGCAACCTCAACTGGCATTTTAATCTCAGAAAGTATTTTTTTTATGATTTCCAAGTTGGAGCCTATTCCTAATGTTGCATCCAAATCAACAATGTGCAGCATATCTGCTCCTGCACTTTGCCATTTTTGTGCAATTTCAAGAGGATTATCACTGTATACTGTCTTATTTTTTGGATTTCCTTTTACAAGACGAACCACCTGCCCATCCATAAGATCAATTGCCGGAATAATTTTCATTTTTTGCACTCTCTAAGAAAGTTGCTTATCATTATTGAACCGATTTTTCCTGATTTTTCTGGGTGAAACTGTGTTCCAAAAAAGTTTTCTTTTTCAACTATTGCGGGAATCTTTATTCCATAATCTGAATCAGCTATAACTATATCTTCATTTTTTGGTTTTGCACGAAAAGAGTGAACAAAGTAAACCCATGAACCATCCTTCACTCCTTCAAGGAATTTACTAGATTTTTTAATTTCAATGTTATTCCAGCCCATGTGAGGAACTTTCATAGTGTTTGGAAGGACTATTACCTCTCCTTCCATAATTCCTAATCCTTTTTCTTTACCTTCTTCACTTTTTTCAAAGAACATTTCCATTCCAAGACAAATTCCTAAAACAGGAATTTTATCTTGAACATAGTCTTTAAAATCAGTTTTAGAGTAATCCCGTAAACTTCTTACAGCAGGATCAAAATTTCCTACTCCAGGAAATAATATTCCAGAATAGCTATTAGCTTTATCAAAAGTGGTAATTACATCTACTTCAGCAGAATTTTTTTCCAGTGATTTTTTTAAACTGAAAATATTGCCTACTCCATAGTCAAATATTGCTACTTTTACCATTACATAGCGCCTTTGGTGCTTGGAATTCCTTTCTGTTTTTTATCTGCAGATATAGCTGTTCTCAATGCAACTGCTAGTGACTTCATTGCAGCCTCTATTTTGTGATGATCATTGTCGCCATACTTTACAGTAAGGTGAATACAGCTGTTTAGATTTTGAAGTAATGATTGGAAAAAGTGTTCAATGTCCTCTTGTGACACGTCTTCAATCTTTGATCTTTTTATCTGAAGTTTTAGTTTGTAGTAAGGTCGTTTTACCAAATCAATTGATGCCTCAGCGAGGGATTCATCCATTGGAACTGATGCATAGCTAAATCTAGTAATACCAGATCTATTACCTAATGCTTTGTCAATTGCAGACCCAATAGAAATCGCTGTGTCTTCAATTAGATGGTGTTCAATTTTGTCTCTTGATTTTGCCTTTACTTGAAGATCAAGCATTGCATGCTTTCCTAGAGCAGTTATCAAGTGATCAAGAAAACTTATTCCTGTATCTATTGATGTTTTACCATTTCCATCAAGGTTTACACTAACTGTAACATCTGTTTCCTTTGTAGTTCTCTTTATCGTGCTTTTTCTTGGCTTCATTTTTACCACTGAGCTCTCTAATCTACCTCAAACCAGATTTAATACCTTCGGAAGAAGTTGAATAGAGTCTAGAATTAATTTTGTGTCATTTTTTTCAAAGAAATTTCTTTTGTCATCAGGCTCTTTTGTTGTGCCAATAATTCCGCAAAAAGTTGTTTTGTTCCCATTCTCAGTGGCTTTTTTTGCCATGATGAAATCCTCCATTGAATCGCCAACAAAGATTGTATGATTAGAATTTAGTCCTTTAATTGAACGCAAAAGAGATTCTGGATTAGGTTTTGCAAGTTCACGTGGTTCATCTTCTAAAAAAACTGAATTTTTGATATTGAATTGTTCTAAGATCCCTTTTAATGAATAACTAATTGAATCATAACCTCGCCCAGTAACAATTGCTATGTTTTGATTAAATTTTTTCTTTAATTTATCTAGCAGATCTGTTGATACAATCACTTTATCATTTTCAATAAAGCCATTATCTGTAAATTGTGATGTTTTATTGAATAGTTTTTGATATAGTTCTGGACCATAGAATAATTGATCAAAAATTGAATAAAGTGGATTATCAGAATGTCTTCCTGGATAATTCAATTTTTTCCTAATTTCTGAAATATCAGCATTTAGACTATCTAGGTATTTTTCAACTGAATTTATACCTGTTTCATCAGCGTTTTGAATTACTTGAAAAAGAAATTCAGTTCCGTCCTTGTTTAGTTTGTCAGCAGCTGTTAATGAGATAATTGAGGCATATGTTAAATCTACTTCATCATTAAACCCGCCTGTTTTTTTAAAGGCATCAATAATTTGGCTAGTTATTGGTATTGCATTTGAAACATTTGCAAATTCTTTTAGGATGAAATCAGTTGTTTTGATTATTGCTTTATCATATGAATTGGCAACATCAATCAGCACACCATCACAATCAAAAATTATTGCATCTACATCATTTAGTGATATGGCATCATCAACATAGATGCCTTCATCCATTTTTGAGAGTGTCATTCTAATAGATCACGTATTGCCAACAAGAATTTTGAATTCATTTCTTTTGTTCCAATCGTAACTCGTAAACATCCTTGGTGTTTTCCAATTTTTCCTAATTTCCGAATAGAGATTCCTTGCTCAATTAAGGCTGTAAAGACTCGCCCATCTGCGCCACGAGCATCAAATAATACAAAATTTGCCTTTGAATCAAAGACCTCAAAAGCGTCATATTTTCTAAGATTTTCTATAATTCTTTTTCTTTCTTTTTTTATTGTAGCAATCGCATCTGTCATTATCTTTCGTTTTTGAAGTGCTAATATTCCTGATTCTATTGCTAATGAATTAAGAGGATATGGGTATTGTATGACTCTAGAAAAAACATCAACAATGTTTTTGTTTGCAACAAAGTAACCAAGTCTTAGACCCGCAAGTCCAAATGTTTTTGAAAATGTCTGGACTACTATGAGATTATCTTTTGATTTTGCCAAATTAATTAATGAGTAATCACCAAATTCTCCATAAGCCTCATCAATGATTACTAATCCATTAAATTGTTTTACAAGTTTTTCAAGATCCTTTTTTGGAAATTGAAAACCAGTGGGATTATTTGGAGAATCCAAGTAAAGAATATCTGCATTTTTTGATTTTGAACGAAATTTGTTAAAATCCAAAGTCATATCTTTTGAAAATGGAATTTTGATTGTTGGAATAGAGTATAGTTTGCATCTTTCTTCAAAAAATCCAAAAGTTGGATCGGATGTTAAAATCCTAGTTTGTTTTGAGGCAAAATTTGCTAAAAGCAAATCAAGAATTTGATCAGAACCATTACCAATTCCAATCATGTTCTCAGGAATTTTTAGATATTTAGATAATGCAGTGACTAATTTTTCAGATCTTCCCAATGGATACTCCCTTACATCTGAAATTTTTCTAGCATTTTTTAACAGCTCAAATTGGAATTGTTTGCCAATCACAAAATTTTCATTTGAATCAAGTTTTAGTGCTCCAGAAAATTTTTCTGGTTTTTGGTATCCTTTTAGATTTGCATATTCTCTTAATTTTTTCTTAAACCAATCTTTTTTCATTCTAATCTACTCCTTACTGCTTCATAGTGGTTTGGAAGACCTTCTGCATTTGTTAATACTTTCAAGGATTTTGAAAGCTTTTGCAAAGATGATTTTGATGATTCTATCTTGGTTCCTAGTTTTACAAAGTCCAGCACAGAAAGTGAGCCTCTAATCCTACCAAATCTGTTTGTTGGAAGTATGTGATTTGAGCCTAGTAGATAGTCACTAGCTGATGCTGGGGCATATTTTCCAATGAGTACTATTCCAGGAGTAATTATTTTCTCAGCGATCTTATTTTGATTTTTTGAAATGATTTCCAAGTGTTCAGGAGCTAGTTTGTTTGCAAGTTTGATAATATCTGAAGTTGATTTACAAACGGCGATGAAACCATTTTTGCTTAGACTTTTTTTCACAATACCACTACGTTTGGATTTTTTTATTCTATTTTTTAGTGTTTGATTAACTAATTTTGCAAATGAGAGAGAAGTTGTAATTAAAAAACAGAATGTTTCAGTACTGTGTTCTGCTTGTGTTATCAAATCTGCCGCAACAAAATTTGGATCTGCAGAATTATCAGCTATAATTCCAATTTCAGTTGGTCCTGCAAGCATATCAATTGATGTAGAATCACTTACAAAGGATTTTGCTAAAGTTACAAAAGATCCTCCAGGGCCTACGATTTTATCTACTTTTTTAATTGATTTTGTTCCAAATGAAAGAGCGGCAATTGCTTGTGCACCGCCGGTTTTGTAAATTTCAGTTGCACCAGAAAGATCAGCAGCTACAATTGTAAGTGGTTCTATTCTTCCCTGTTTATTTGGTGGAGTAGCAACAACTATTCTTTTTACACCAGCAATCTTTGCAGGCACTATTGACATTATTGCTGAGCTAGGATATCTTGCTAGGCCGCCAGGAACATAGCAACCTACACTTTCGATTGGCGAAAATGATTTTGAAATCTTTATACCATCAATGTTAATTTTTGAATTTTTTAATAGATTTTTTATTGTGTTTTCTGTTTTAGATAATCTAGATTTTACTAGTTTAATGGCAGTGATTTCTTTTTTTGATACTTGAGAGTAGGCATAATCTATCTCTTTTTTTGATAATCGTAATGAACCTAGGGCAGCTCCGCCAAATTTTTTTTCATATCGCTTTATTGCCAAATCTCCATTCTTTTTCACATCCAAAAGAATGGACTTGACTATCTTTTCGTTCTGTTTTGGAAGTTTAGGTGAGGCTGAATCTGCGAAATTCTCGATATTACGAGGAATAATGATTTTCATCAATTTTCTTCGTCACGTTTTATCTCCTCTAATTCAAGAATTTGTCTTGGCTCATGAACTACTAATCCTTGAGCTATCTTTCTTAGTTTTGGAATAAGTATGTGATAATCAGATTTTAGAATCACAGTGTTTACTCCACACCAGCCTTTTTCACTTAGTGGACTAACTGTTGGTTTTTTAAGTGCTGGAATTTGGGTTAGTAGTTTTTTGAGGTTTTTTTCTTTGACGTTTAGATAAATGTGTAAATACTTTCTTCCATGTACAGCGCCTCTCATCAAAGTCACAATGTCGTAGATTTTTTCTCTCTTTGCCTTATCTTTGAGAGAGCTCTTATTTGCAATTAAGTGAGCAGTTGATTCTAGTACTTTATCAACAATTTTGAGTTTATTTTGCTTTAGGGTTGTTCCAGTTTCAGTTACATCCATTATTGCGTCAACATCCTCAGGAGGTTTTGCTTCTGTTGCGCCAAACGATAGATGAATTTGAACATTCTTGTTTTTCCCAAGACGCAGCCATGGAGTAACAATTAATGGATCTTTTGAACCATAATATTTTTTGTATGATTTACATTGTTTAATGAATTTTGAAGCAGTTGTAAGATATTCAGAAGAAATTCGAAGAATTTTTTTCTTTTTTGCATAATCTGCAATCATAGAATCAATATTTTTGTAACGATAAGAATCAGGAAATGCAATAACTAATTTTATTCTTCCATATTCTAAATCTAAAATTGGATCAACGTCAGCTTTTGTTTCACCAACCCAATCTTTACCAGTTATTCCAACATCATATAGACCATCTGCTACTAAAGTTGGAATTTCTTGTGGTCTTAACATCTTTACCATGATTTGTGGATCATCAAGAAACACTCTGTAAGTTCTACTCTTACGGTTGACCTTGGTCCAAGATTTTTCTAGTATCTTGAATGTGGCCTCTTCTAAACTACCCTTTGGAATTGCGAATTTTACCTTTGACAATCCTTTCCCTCTCACAAAGCAGCTATATAATTTTCTGTTTAAATTTGGTCGAGCAATTCCTTTGCTCTATTGAGTGAGATATTATTCTCTTGAACCATTTTCTTCACGATTTCATCAATCTGTTCTGATTTAGCTCCTGCTGCTGAAGCAAGATTTCTTGCATGAAGCTTCATGTGACCTTTTTGAATTCCTTCAGTAGTTAATGCTCTTAGTGCACTAAAGTTTTGAGCCAAACCTGTAGCAGCAATGATGCATGCAAGCTCTTTTGCAGAGGAAACACTAAGAATTTTTGTGCATATTTTTGCAGTTGGATGAACATTGATTATTCCTCCAACTATTCCAACAGAAAGTGGTAACTCTAGTTTTCCAACCAGATTTCCTTCTGAATCTTTAGACCACTCTGTAAGTGATCGATATTTTCCTGAACGTGCAGCATATGCATTTGCGGCAGCCTCTATAGCTCTGCTATCTTGTCCGGTTGCATTTGCTACAGATATTGTTCCATTCATAACTCCCTTGTTATGAGTTACTGCTCTGTAAACATCATTTGCAGCAAATTGATTAGCCAGAATAATATTGTCTACGACCTCCTCTCCGCCCACGCCTTCTTTCTCAAAAACTGCTGTGGCCTTTACCATACGTCTTGTAGAATAGTTTGATAATATTCGTAGTAGAGTTTTTCCTCCACTTAATTTTTCAATTAATGGTGCAACTGCTTCACACATTGAATTTGTGACATTTGCCCCCATTGCGTCACCTACATCAATCAAAAGTTCAACTATGAGCATTTTTCCAGAGTCGGTTTGAATTTCTCTACAGGAAACTTCTTTTGCGCCTTTGCCAATTTTTGAAAGAGTGTTACTTTTTGAATTTGCAATTTCAAGTATTTCTTTTGAGGATTTTTCAATTTCTGAAATTGCAGAAGGGTTTGCATTCAAAACTTGAATTTGCCCAATACTATATGACTCATCAGCATCAACCTTGAAGCCTCCTTTAATTCGAGCAATTTTTGCAGCTTTAGATGCAGCTGCAATTACTGATGGTTCTTCAATTACCATTGGAACCAAATAGTCTTTATCATTAATTTTGAAATTAGTTGCAATGCCTAATGGTAAAGAAAATGTACCAATTGCATTTTCAACCATCTTATCTGCATTATCAAATGTTATTCCACCAGAATTTTCTAAAATATTAATTTCTTCATCTGATAGATTTGAAAAATTTTTCAATATGTCAAGTCTTTCCTTTTGACTTTTTTCAAAAAATTTTGATATTGACGAATCTTTCAATTTACTTTATTATCCTCAATAATTTGTCATCAGAACTGTCTGGAAAACCTTTTCCATCAGTATTTGATGTGATTACGTACAAATTTCCATCTGGGCCTTCGTTTACGTCTCGTATTCTACCTATTCCTCCAAGGATGCTTTTTTGTGAAACTAGACCTTCTTTGTTAATTTCTAATTGATAAAGGTGAGACGATCTTAGTGAGGCCATAATCATATAGCCTTGAAGTTCGAGCTTATCACCAGAATAAATTACAATGCCGCCAGGTTCTATACTAGGATCATAACACACCACTGCGTCTACAAAGTCACCACCAGAACACTCCTGTGATGGCCATCCATAATTTTGACCAGAATAAACAATGTTTATTTCATCATTTTTTGTTGGTCCAAAATCTGTAACATAGAGATTTCCAGATTCATCCCATGCCATTCCCTGAGGATTTCTATGACCTAAGGAAAAAACTGGTGAATCTTCAAATGGATTATCACTTGGAATTGTACCATCATCATTTAATCTTAAAATTTTTCCAGCAAGTGATTCTAATTCTTGTGGATTATGTGAAGAATCAGAAACAGATCCGGTTCCAACATAGAGTTTTCCATCAGGCCCAAATTTGATTACACCGCCATTACTAAATTTAGAGCCTGGTATTTTGTCAAAAATGACATCTGCTTCTACTAGTTTATTTTGCGATTCTTTTATTTTCAAAATTTTATTCCACAAATTTCCGTCTTCCTCATAGGTATAATAGACATACAAATAATGATTGTTAGCAAAGTCGGGATGAGTTTCAATTCCTATCAATCCACCATCAAAAACATCTGCGGTTCTCAATGTTGCAAGAGGCTCTTCTAACAACATATCATTTTGAATAACTCTAATCTTACCAATTTTTTCTATGACAAAAATTCTATCATCTGCAAAACCTATCGCTCTAGGCTTTTCAAGATTTGTTGCAAGTACTTCAACTGAATCAGTTCCTTCAATAGTAGTTGTTGGTTCAGGTAATGGAACTGGTTCACTAGGAGATGAAATTATAATTATTGAAACAACTAGTGCAGCTACAATTCCTGCAATACGAAATTTCTTGTTCACAAAAGTTTGAGTTTTTCAATTCCTATTAATTACTTTCAAGAATTTGATAAAGCGTATATACTGCCCTTAACCCTCTTTGTTTCAGCGGGGTGGGGAAGTCAGACTGCTTCAGGGCAAAGTCATCCCGGCGGGCTCATAATCATTAGATGAGATACCCGCAAATCAGTAGTTCAAATCTACTCCCCGCTATCTAATTCTTAAAAATCCTAAACCACGAACCTGAATTATCAAATTTTATGTTTCTGTTTGAAATTCCCATTCTTTGTTTTGGTCTTGTTAAATGTCTGTGAGCAGATGGAATTGGAAGATATGTCTGCTTTTTGATTTTTCTTTGAATCTCTTCAACTGTTTTTGATTTTGCTTTTTTTCCACATTTTACACATTGAAATCCTTGATTTTTTCCCTTTGATTTCATTTTTTTGTTACATTTTGTGCATAGTGGATTTGTTAGTTTTAGATTTTTTTTCAAATAAAGAATTTTTATAAATTCTACATTTATGATTCTTGGGTGTTTTTTTGATGCTTTGCGCACAGCTCCTCCAATCATTACCTTATCGCCTTTTTTCAAAAATGACATTTCATGTGCCATTCCTGTGGGTTCATAAACTGCACACCTTACTTTTTTTCCATTTGAAATAATTGTAAAGAATGTATGTCCTCCTTTTTCCATTTTAGGTTCATTAAAAATAAATCCTATAATTTTTCCAGAAGAATAAGGTTTTAGTTCAGAAATATTAATTTCATTTTTTAAATGTGCAGATGTTCCTTGATTAGATTTGAAGATTAGATATCCATCAAGCTTCTCTTTTGTTTTGATTAATTTTGCAGCCTTTAGAAGTGATTTTGGATTTTCCCCTCTTATTCCATAGAATACTGGATCAGGCCCATGTGGGCTAATCAAAACCTTATTTTTTTCTTCATCAAAGTTGTTAAATGTAAATGGATAAGTTTTTTCTTTCATTTTTTTCACACTTTTTTTTGAAATAATCCGTTGTTTTCCAAAATTTGTTTTTGTTCTATAGCTTAAAAGTTCAACAGTTTGATCATCAAATTGGTAACCAATTACACCAATTGCCCCAACTAAGCCCTGACCATTACCTAGATAAAATGATTCTAAATTTTTTGCTGCAAATTTTTTTGCATAGTTTCTGTTTACTAATTCACACAATGCAGCTTCACTAAATTTTTTGAATTCATTTGGAATAGTATCATTTTCATAAAAAACCAATGCAGGGTTTGCACCATTTTTGATATCAGAATATTTTTTTACAAAATCTTTGATTTTTTTCTTAATTTTTTGAGGGTTTCCAGTCTCAATTTTTAATCCTACAGCTCCATTTCCCCTTGTTTTCCAAGGAATGTTTGGATTAAATCGAACTAGTTTTGGGTAATCTAGAAAATTTACCTTTTCTTTTTTGAGATAGTTTACAATTTTGTAGGCAAGAAAGGTTGTACACATTCCTTTAGGAGAATCGGTATCATCAAAACCGATGTTTAGAATGGTTTTTGCCTTCATTAATCGAATTAGTATGGCCTGACATTTTTGAGTTTTTGTTGAATCTAGATGGGTTTAAATTAAAAACAACTGAATTTTAGGCGGAAATGATAGTAATAGACGAGGAAAAAATTTTTGATGAAATTCAAAAAAGAAAGCCAGTTTCAGTGGCACTAAATGGACCTGATGGGATTTTACCCAAAGTGCAAGAAACCGCGTCAAAAATCATGAAAAGATTTGGAATTCCAGCTTATGTTCTTGCAGATACAACATGGGGAACATGTGATCTTAATTCAAATGGTGCCAAAGTTCTTAGTGCTGAGGTTTTGTTTAATATTGGTCATTCAATTAACATGGAAGCTTTTGAGGATAATGTTGTATTAATTGACGCATTTGATGATATTACATTTGAAAAGGTTGCAGAAAAATGTATAGAAATTCTTAAAGGAAAAACTGTTTCATTAATTACTGATAGTCAACATCTTAATCAAGTAAACAATGTAAATGAAATTCTAAGACATGGTGGAATAAAAGTTCTGATAGGAAAAGGAAAAGGACAGCTTAATGATGGTCAAGTTTTTGGTTGTGAGTTCTATCCTGCAACAGAAATTGCACCAGACGTGGATGCAAATGTGTTTTTGGGACAAAGTAATTTTCATGCAGCTGGAATTGCACTAGCTACTAACAAACCAACTTATGTTTTAGATCCATACTTTAATGAAGTAAGAGAAGTTTCTGAATTTGCACAAAAATTACAGAAAAAGGCAACATTGGCAATTTACAAAGCTGCTGAAGCAGAAACGTTTGGAATCATTGTAGGGCTTAAAGAAGGCCAGCTTTCAAAGCCATTTGCTTTGAAATTCAAGCGAGAGTTAGAAAAAGAAGGGAAATCAGTTCAGCTCTTTGCATTAACTGATATTACAAATGAAAGATTAGCTAATTTGAAGGGAATTGATGCCTTTATTCAGGTAGCGTGCCCAAGAATTTCAACAGATAATCAATTTGACAAGCCGGTTTTATCAACTCCTCAAGCTAATGCACTACTCAAAGTTCTGCGAAATGAAAGTATTGATGGTTATCTTCAGATCCCTCATTGGCTTTGATTGCACGTTTTCAAGTAAATTCTTGAAATCTTTTAGTTTATAATCAGTGTTCTAAAATTCATCACATGTCAGAATCTATAACTTTTCCAGGAGACAGAATCGCTTCTATTGAAGAATATGAGGCTGGTCAAAATGCCTTTGATGATGGAAATGATGTAAGAGCTACAGTTGTTGGTACAACCGAGATAGACAAAAAACAAAGAATTGTTAATGTAAAGCACAAAGATGGTTTATCAATTCCTAAAGTTGGAGATATCATAATTGGTACAGTGGCAGCTGTAATGGGTTCTATGATTGCAGTATCAATTGATTACATTAATGGAAAACCAACTACCTCTCATGTAGAATGTGTTTGCTCAACTAGAAATTTACGTAAACGAAACGTTGCACTTGCAAAGGATATTGTTTGTTTAAAAATTATTAGTCACCTTAATGGAACAATACATGCAGCTATCAAAGAACCAAAGCTTGGAGTTTTATTTACAAAATGTGTTAAATGTGGAAAAAAAGTTATTCAAATGCGTGACGCTGTTAAATGTACAGAATGTTCTTGGATTGACGATAGAGAGTTATCAAGTGACTTTGGAAACAGCGATTTTATAAAACTGAGTGCAAAATGATCAAAGTTTCGTTCCAAGGTGAACGAGGGGCATATAGTGAAGCAGCAGCGATTTCTTTTTTTGATGAAGATGTTGAAACTGTTCCCCTTCCAACATTTGCAGATGTTATAGATTATACTACAAGTGGTAAAACTGATTATTCTGTTGTTCCAGTAGAGAATTCTATAGAAGGAAGTGTTGGAGAAAGCTACGACCTATTGTATTCTACATCATTAAATGCCATAGGAGAGATTTATCACAAAATTGAACATTGCCTAATTGGAAAGGGATCCTTAGACCAAATAGATACTGTATATTCACATCCTCAAGCATTAGGACAATGTAGAAAATTTATTCAGCAAAAAAATATGAAAACTGTTCCATCTTATGATACTGCGGGCAGTGTAAAAATTATCAAAGAGATGAATAAGGAAAATGTTGCATGTATTGCAAGCAAAAATGCATCTGAAATTAATCAAGTTCCAATAATCAAAGAAGGAATTGCTGATAATCCAAATAACTTTACAAGATTTTTAGTTTTATCAAAAAAACTCGGTAAAAAAACACAGAAAGACAAAACTTCTATCATTTTTTCCATCAAACACGAACAAGGTGCACTATTTCGAATAATGGAAAAATTCAACGAGTATGGAGTCAATCTAACAAAGATTGAATCAAGACCAAAAAAGGATACTACTTGGGAGTATAACTTCTATGTAGATTTTGAAGGAAATGTAGATGATGTAAAAATTTCAGAGATGGTAAACAAAATTAAAGAAAATACTTTGTTTTTGAAAATCTTAGGATCATATCCTGCAGCTGAATTAGCTTAGAATCCTCGTGGTTTTCTAATACTAAATCCCAAACTAAATCCCATAATCACTAGACCTGAAATTATTACCATTATATCATAGGTAACAAAAAGAGGATCAGTTGAAGTTTGAAAAGTTGCCACTACGTGGATCTCTGAATTTCCAGTATTTTGAATATTAATTTTTGTTTCACCATCAGCAAGATGAACCCAATCAAAAGTTGCTTCTTTTTTATGTGGAGTTAATGGAACTTGTAAACCATCTGCAGGGCTTTCTAATCTTACATCAAAAGTGTCTCCAGTGATTTTCATTTTTTGAGGTGTGTGTTCAGGGGCTGAAATACGATAAGTTGTTGCTTCTCCCAAATCAAATGTTTCATCAACCTCAATAGTTTGAATTCCAAAATGCAAAAAGAGTGAAGCTAAACCAATTGCAACAATTACAGAGCCAACAGCAATTCCGATTGCTGTTCTTTTACTAATCACATCAGACAAGATTGGGATGATGCTTAAAAAATTAACTACATCAAGTCTTCCTAGAATCCTGAATACTATATGATTATTTAGGAAATAACAAGTAATTTTTTGCTGTAAGAATAGTGTGTTATATTGTATGACACGCCTGTGTTATAATAAAAAAAATGGCTCATTAAAGTATGGCAGTTCAGAGGACTTTAAAACCAGCTGAGTCAAATGGACATTTTCAAAATAAAGAAATTAGTCCAATTCTAATAGCTATGGGAGAAGAATTTGGATATGTTGCAGCACATCTTATTTTTTCATACTTATCCAAAACTACTATGAAACCAATAAGAGAAATATTATTTTCTGATTATGATACATTCTCAAGAATTTTAAAACAAGTTTACACAGAAGAGGTGGCTGAAAAAGAAATTCTTGCTAGATTGTCAAGATTTCGATTAAAAGAAAGAATCGGTTAATTGTAATTTCAAAATTTAAACAACTACATTAAAGAAACATCATGAGGTTGGCTTTCAGCAAATCCAGCCCTTGACATTTTTATAAATTCTGCATTTTCTTGCATTTGTGGAATGGTATGAGCACCACAATAACTTAATCCAGAACGAACACCACCAGTAAGTTGTTTTAGAATGTCAGTAACACTTCCTTTGTAAGGAGTCATTGCTTCAACACCTTCTGCAACATAATCATTAAGATCATCCTCAAAAGAAGCGTGGCCATTTTCTTTTGTTTTCCTACCAAGTGAAGCAGCTAAAGAAGCCATTCCACGATAAACTTTGAATCTTTTTCCATTTTTTGTTAAAAGTGCTCCTGGGGATTCATCTGTTCCACCAAGCATACTTCCTATCATTACTGATGAGGCCCCTGCTGCTAGTGCTTTTGTTGCATCACCAGAAGTTCTTGTTCCTCCATCAGAAATTATTGGTACATCATTTTCTTTTCCAACTTTTGCACAATCCATCACAGCTGTAAGTTGAGGAACTCCTGAACCTGTAACAACACGAGTAATGCAAATGGAACCAGATCCTACTCCTACTTTAACAGCATCAACACCCGCTTTTATCAAATCTTCAGCTCCTTGTGCAGTTGCAACATTTCCTGCAATTAACTCACAATCTGGAAATGCTTTTTTAATATGACGCACTGTGCTAACTGCATTTTCACTATGACCATGAGCTATATCTACAACAATAACATCAGCGTTAGCTTCCAAAAGAGATTCTGTTCTTTCCATAAAATCTCCTTTTACACCAACAGCGGCACCTACAAGAGGACGTCCTTTTTTGTCTTTTGAGGCAGCAGGAAAGTTTTCAATATTTGAAATATCTTTTGTAGTAATCAAACCCTTTACGTGATTAGAGTCATCAACAAGTGGAAGTTTTTCAATTCTGTTTTTGTGTAAAATCTCTTTTGCTTCTTCAAGAGAAATTCCAGGTTTTCCTGTAACAACATCTTTTGTCATTACATCTTCAACGAGTTTTGATGTATCTGATTCAAATTTCAGGTCACGGTTTGTCAAAATTCCAATAAGTTTTGATTCAGAATCAATGACAAGTAAGCCAGAAACCCCTTGCTCATCGGCGTATTTTATTGCATCATTAACAGTTTGATCTGGACCAATAGAGTACGGATTTTCAATCATCACGCTACCTGCTCTTTTCACTCTGAGAACTTCTTTGACTTCTTCTTCTATAGTAAGAAATCTATGAATAATTCCAATACCACCTTCACGAGCCATAGTAACTGCCATGTTGGATTCTGTGACAGTATCCATGTTTGCGCTTAAGAAAGGAATGTTAAGAGAAATATTTCTGGAAAGTTTTGTGCTAAGATCAGTTTGTGTTCTACTTGTTATATCAGAATATTTGGGAACAAGGAGAACATCGTCGAAAGTTAGTCCTTCTTTGAATTCCAATGAAACCCTTTACAGAAGAATTATGATACATTATAAGCTTTTGTCTGAACTAGAGAGCTTCTTTGCATTCATGATTACTTTACGAGTTTCTTTTACATTGTGCGTACGTATAATATCTGCTCCATTAATTACCGCCAAGACTTCAGTGGCCAGTGATCCAGATAATCGATCGGTTGGATTTTTTTTGTTTAAAACTTTTCCAATAAATGATTTATTTGAAACAGAAACAAGTAATGGTTGATTTTGTTTTATTGATTTTAGGTTAGCTAAAATAGAAAGATCGCGTTGAACCCAATCAGAATTAATTTTTGTAAAAAATGGTCCCTTTCCTGTTTTCCTAAAAAAACCAATTGCAGGATCGAGTACAATTTTTCTTGATGAAATGCCTGATGATTTGGCAATCTTTAGACTCTGTTTTAGAAGTTCTTTGGTTTTATTCACTTGATTTCCTGTAACAAGATTTTTGCTGAATGCACATAAAACAAGATCAGGTTCATAAATTTTAAGAACATCAATCATTTGCCGATCATATTTTAGTCCAGAAACATCATTGATTATTTCAGAATCTAATTCCAATGCCTGTACTGCAACACTTGACCTACAAGTATCGACTGAAATTGGCAGATTGGTTTTATTTTGTATAATTTTTATAGCATTGGTAATTCTTTTTGCTTCAGTCTTTTCTGAAACAATAGTAGAAAGATATGGCGCAGTTGACATTCCTCCAACATCAACAAAGTCTGCGCCATCTTGCTCCATCTTTTGAACAAATTCAGAAATTTCATTTCTAGTTGTTTTTATTGATTTTTTGTAAAATGATTCAGGACTAACATTAAGAATTCCCATTATTCGCACTGGATTTGGACCTCCTACTGATACTGATCCGAGTTTATTCACAGGATTTATGATAAGGAATTGTAATTTGAGTGATATGGCAATAGTTGGATGGGAAAAGAAGTATTCTGAGATTATCAAGGAATTTGATTATGATAAACAACAGGACTATGAATCTGCAGTTTTACTCAATCTAATATTGAAAAACCCTGTTTCATTAAAAAAAATAAAAGAAATTGTTTCAAAAAAATCAGTCTTTGTGATTGGAGCTGGGCCATCTCTTTCAGTGTCAATAAAACATTTGAAAAAATTTCCTAAAATTCCAAAAATTGTGGCAGATAGTGCTGCAAAACCATTACTCGAAAATAATGTGAAATTCGATATTTTAGTAACTGACCTTGATGGTGATGAAAAATCATTGAAAAAAATTGGAAAGTCTAATTCAGTTTTTGTCACACACGCACATGGTGATAATATAGCGAAATTACAAATTATAGAAAATTTCAAAAATTGTTTAGGAACAACTCAGACAAAGCCATTTGGAAAAATTCAGAATTTCGGCGGATTCACAGATGGTGACAGAGGAGTATTTCTTGCAGATCATTTTGGTGCAAAAAACATTATTTTAGTTGGAATGGATTTTGGAAAAATAATTGGAAGATATTCTAAAACAAAAAAATCTGAAAGAAAAATTAAATTAAAAAAACTTTATCGTGGAAAAAAACTTCTAGAATGGTTTGCAACAAAAAGAAAAAAAGGACTCTACACCACCTCAAAATCTATCAAGGGTTTTAAAAAAATCTGCTTCAAGGATTTAGAAATCCTACTTGATTCGTAGAATGCGTTTTAATACCCAATATGCTTGAAGAAAAGTATGAAATTTTCTGACGAACAGATTCGTGATATCCTAAAATTAAAAGACCACATTATGGATGAAATTGAAAAACATAAAGAAGAAATAGATATGCTTGAAAAAAATCTCAACATATTAGATTCAACCCTAAAAGAATCAAGTTTCACAAAGGCTTCAGCACTTTCCTCAAGCAATCCAAAAACTAGTTCAGATACTTCTATTCCAATTACCAAAGGTTCCGGTGGAGAAGTAATCGCAAATGCCTATGTTACTCCAGATCAAGTTTCTATTGTATTAAATGAAGAAGTTGGATTAGAAGTCGATACTCCACCATTAAAATCGTTTTTCATAGATCGAATTATTGCTGAAATGAAAAGAAAAGATTCCTCAGAAGTTCAGCGTGGAAAAATTCAACCAGAATCTGCAATTGATTTTATAATAAACAAAAATGGTTCTCAAATCAGAGAAATTATTGTAAAAAACTATCGTCAAAAAGAACGAGTGAATGAAATCATTAACACTGCAGCATGGTCTCTTACGAGAATGTTAGAAAACACAAAGTGATTTTATGGATAAAATAGTGGTTTTGGATTTTGGCTCTCAGTATAGCCACCTAATATGTAGGAGAATTCGTGATTTTTCAGTATATGCAGAGTTGGTACCATTTGATATTTCAATAGAAGAGCTGAAAAAACATAATCCAAAAGGAATTATTTTTTCTGGTGGACCTTCAAGTGTCTATAATTCAGATGCGCCAATTCCGGAAGCAGAAGTCTTTAAGATGAATTTACCAATTCTTGGAATTTGTTATGGACATCAATTGATTGTGAATAATTTTGGTGGTAAGATAAAACGAGCAAACAAGGAATATGGTTCTTCAGTTCTTTCAATTGATAATGATAAAGATTTGCTAAGCGGTGTAGGTGAATCAGTTAGAGCGTGGATGAGTCACGGAGATGAGGCAGAAGTCGTACCACCTAATTTTGAAATAATAGGACATACTGAAAGTGCAAAAGCAGCTGCAATTGCATCAATAGACAGAGCAGTTTTTGGAATTCAATTCCATCCAGAAGTTGTACACACAGAACAGGGTTCAGAGATTTTAAAAAATTTTGTTCTCAAGATTTGTAAAGCTAAACAAGATTGGACTATGGAGGCTTTTATTGAAAGTACAGTTGATGAGCTTTCAAAAATTGAAGGAAATGTTTTGTGTGGAGTAAGCGGAGGAATTGATTCAACCGTTGCAGCCTTGCTGTTACACAAGGCAATAGGTGATAGACTAAAGTGTGTTTTTGTAGATAATGGTCTCTTACGGCAAAATGAAGAAGCCGAAATTGA
>JBHIUX010000010.1:0-18864 GCA_042138065.1 Nitrosopumilaceae archaeon | reverse complement strand
CGCTAAGTGGAGATGAAAAAGAACTAGAATCAGGTAAAGTCAGAATCTATCTTTGTGGAGTGACAGTTTATGATGAATCCCATATTGGTCATGCAAGAACTCTGATAGTTTTTGACGTTCTAAGGCGATATTTAGAATCAAAAGGAATTGAGGTTGAATTTATTCAGAATTTTACAGACGTCGATGATAAAATCATCAATAGAGCCAAAAGAGAAAATGTTAGAGCATCAGCAATCAGTTCCCGATACATTCAGGAATACTATGATGAGTTTGATGCACTAAATGTGAAAAGAGCCACCAAGTACCCAAAGGCCACAGAGCACATTAAGGACATGCAGAATTTAATTCAGGATTTAGTTGATAAGAAAATTGCATACGTCTCAAAAAACGGTGTTTACTTTTCAGTTACAAAATTCCCAGAATATGGAAAACTATCAAAAAAGAAGATAGAGGATTTACAGTCTGGTGCAAGAATCGAAGTTGACGAGGCAAAAAATGACCCACTTGATTTTGCATTGTGGAAGTTCTCAGAAAGTGATCCTTCATGGGATAGCCCATGGGGGCGCGGAAGACCAGGGTGGCACATTGAATGTTCCACAATGAGTCTAAAGTATCTTGGAGAAAATTTTGAGATTCATGGTGGAGGTCGTGATTTGATTTTTCCTCATCATGAAAATGAAATTGCACAATCTGAATCCCATACATCAAAACCATTTGCAAAAATCTGGATGCATGTTGGAATGATTACCATTAATGGGGAAAAAATGTCAAAATCACTTGGCAATATCAAGTCTGTAAAAAATTTGATCAAGGCGTGGAGTCCAAACGTTCTTCGAATATTTTGTATTGCAGGTCATTATTCAAAACCAATTGATTATTCAGAAGAATTACTAAAAGAACATGAAACAAACTGGGACAAAGCTAGACTAGCATACCATAAGCTAATTCAAACCGAAAAAGATGGTGAGATTGAAGATGTTGAAAAGACACTATCTCAGCTAAAAGCAGAATTTTCTGAAGCATTGGATGATAATTTGAATACTCATATGGCACTAAGTGCGTTTTACAGACTGGTTACATTTTGTTTGAGCCAAGAGGATCATTTGACAAAACTTGCTGCCACTAAAATAATTCCAGTATTTGATGAAATGATGAACATACTTGGGTTGAAAATTGCCAAAGTGTCAGATGAAGAAAAATCACAAATTAAATCTCTTCTAAAACAACGAGAAGAGTTCAGACAACAGAAAAAATACGAAGAGGCAGATGGAATAAGAGACAAGTTAGCTGCCAAAGGAATTGAAATTAAAGATGAAGTTCATCAAACTATTTGGATGAAAAAAGAAAGAGTTTGAGCCTATGGCTCAACTATTGCCAGTTTAGAATCTATTCTGTCATAGAATCCGTTAATTTCCATTGCTGGAACATTAAACGTTGCAGAAACTGTATCGCCTATTTGTGCATCACAGTCGGCCACAACTACGCTTATCCCTAGAACTGATTCTCCCACACAACCATGTTCTGTTATTGCCAGAACAGTTACATCTTCAGTAACTTGTGTTGGAGCAAGATTCCAGGGGGTTAGAAGCAGAACTAGCATAACAGCTAATCCAGCTGCCATCAAAGCTATGACAGGAATTACTGGTGCTTTTTTTTCTTTGTGAATTGATTCTTGCATTTTCCTTCACTATAATTACACGTTCAGCACATATAACCTAGGGCTAACTTTTTTCCTAGTGCCAAAAATCGGTCACAAAATTATGAATTAAAAAAATGAATGGCCCTTACAAGAAATTTGTAAAGAGCACTAAACCTGCAACTACGGCTACGCCCATAACTGCAGCAACTATTCCAAAGAGTTTTTTTCCACTCATTGGTTCTTTTTCTTTTTGCATGCAACTATGTTGCTGTCATCGTATATAACCTAGGGCTAACTTAGTATTCTAGTGCTAACTTTTTTCTGAATCAAAAAATCTTTTCTTAAAAAATCTATAATGGAATTCCATTTTTTTGATATAATCTTACTTTATGGAACACATTATGTGATGCAAATACTGCAATAGATGCAACAATAATTCCTACAAAGTTTCTAATTGTCATTAACTCATTTGGTTGTTCGGCGATAAGTGACATTTGAAATACAACATAAAAGTTATCAAATAACCAAAATGCCAAAGTGACCCAGGACAATATTCCTGCAATAAGATATCCCAATCTAGTTTTGCTGTGAACGAAAAGTATTGCAAATCCAATTGCTGTAAACCATATGGCTGAACCTACTATCCAGCCAATTTGGTACACACTTATTCGCTCATCAAGCCAATAATAGCTAGAACCAATAACTGCCAAAGCAAGCAACGAGCACATCAGAATTTTTTGATTTATGATAAAACTGGTCTTTTCTTCTTTTGGTTTTTTAATTGGAGGATTTTTTGCAATTTCCTTTGTTGCAATGTCAATAGATTCTCTAACAGATTTGAGATTTAGTGGGATTATTTTTGTAATAGAATCATCTGTCACCACTGTATCATGCACAAGACTATCAATTAGGGGCCTAGCTAGTGATGCCTTTACGGGAGTAATCAAGTCAACCCAATAAGACGATAATCTGGTTGTTAAAAATGGGATTTCAATAACAAATAGATTTTTGTTAAGATATGCTGAATATACTCGCATCAATTCTTCATAAGTGATTTTTTCTGGGCCGCCTATTTCAAAAATTTTACCTGTGGTTTCTGGATGCTCAAGACATCCAATAAGGTATTCGATAACATCATCTAGTGCGATTGGTTGTGCTAACGATTTTACCCAACTTGGGCAAACCATTACTCTTAATCGCTCAACCAAATAACGAAGCATTGCGTAAGATCCTCCTTGGGCTCCAATAATTAGCGAAGCACGTAATTCAGTAACCGGAATATTGCCAGAAGCTAAAATTTCACCAACCTCCTTTCTACTTCTCATGTGTTGGGATAAATCTAAACTATCATTAACTAGACCGCCAAGATAGATTATTCGTTTTACACCTGCAGCTTTAGCTGCTTTGAGAAAATTCTGTGCTTGAATTTTTTCCCTGTTAGCAAAATCTTTCCACTCGTCTTTGCTACCTTCCATTGAGTGTAAAAGATAGTATGCTACCTCAGTATCTTTTAAAGCATTAGCTAGCTGCCCATACTCTAAAGCATCTGCTTGGACATACTTTACATTGTTTTTATCAGACAAGCTCTTTCTTGTCATTGCTTTTACTTTGTAACCTCTTTCGGTAAGAGACTTTACCAAACGCGATCCAATAAAACCGGTGGCACCAGTTATCAAGATGCCGTATGGATTAATCATTAGCTTGTCCGTCTGCATTTTTTGAGACATTTTATCGTAATGCGGAAAGTTGTTTTTGCTTTTCTCTACGTACTCTGTATCCAATTACAGATGTAATTCCGCCAATAATGGTCCACAAATAGCCACCAGTTATGTAAGCGCTGTGCAATGTTGGTATTGTCTCGCCGGCAATTAAGAAGCCTACACCCAATGTTAGCATTGCAATACCTGCTCCAATGATCGTCTTATCCAAATGATTCACCTCCTGACATACTAAAACTCATAACTAACACACCGTTTGCGTGTCCAAGTTTGAGTTTTATCGTATTCATGCCTGAAATTTTGGTTTTTTAATATATAAAATAGTGCCAAAATAAAATACTAGTGCCTAAAAATTAGCACTAGAATGGATATTAGCACTAGTTTAAATATCATCAAAGCAAAATTGCCTTAATGAAATATACAATAGCAGCAATTGCGACGGTTTTATTATTAGCACCCGTTGCACATTCAGCATATGCGGAAGCTGTTCCTGCATGGATTAAAAACAACGCCGGATGGTGGGCTGATGGGACTATATCAGAAAATGAGTTTGTACAAGGAATTCAATTTTTGATTAAAGAAAAAGTCATAGTTGTTCCACCAACCAAAGTTACGGCTGAGCAAACAAACTCTGTACCAGATTGGGTAAAAAACAATGCTGGGTGGTGGGCTGATGGAGTAATTACTGATGGCGAATTTGTAAATGGAATTCAGCATCTCATTAAAATTGGAATTATCTCCGTTGCCTCAGAAGGCGCAACACAATCTGAAAATACGCAACCAGCTCAAGCAAAACAAACTAGTAATGATTCGGAACTTGCAGTACTCGAAGCAGAATTAAAAGCATGTCAAGAAATTACCAAGGCATATGACAGGCTAAAGTGCGAAGATAAAGTTAAAGCAGAAATTATTACATTAGACTATAAGAAAAATGCTCAAATGTACTCTGTAGGTCCAATTAATTTCTACTACAAGGGAGCAGACCTTGAAATAACTGGTGACAGAGCAAATCTCTCAATTAGCATGTTGGTAGAAAACACAAAATCAGATGATAATGTTTCAATGTTTTGCAGTGGACCATCTGTTTGTAACTATGATGTGATAGCTGGAAACAAAGTCTACAAATATTCATCGACAGACTTTACCAGCGGACAAATAGTTCTCAAACCAGGTGAGAGTAAAGAATTCCATATGCTGTTTGGACCCAACATCGGTTATGGCGGAACTGAATTCAAGTACGACCCAACAAAAGATTATTCATTTAGAATATCTGAACCATGGGGAAGTGCTCAAATTCCGTTAGGGTTGGGTTAACCCCTTTATTTTTTATGGTGATGTAAATGAGATATGAAATTTTCAAAATAAATCAAAAAAGAGGCAATTTTGAGGCTAAAAGAGGAGGTTTTTCACTTGGGTAGAACCTGCAAAGGAATTTGTCTAATGCTAAAGGCAGAACCAGTTCCAAATCGAGTGAGATATGAGTTAGGACAAAAGAGATGTACCTTTTGTGGATTGTTTTTTGATACAGATGATATCAGATGCCCTTGTTGCAAAGCTGTACTGAGAACAAAACCTAGAGGTAAAAGAATAGAGTGATCTAAATGGCATACATCAGGGCTAAAAAAGTCAAGGGAGATCAATATCTCTATTTGGTAAAAAGTGTCTGGGATTCAAAAAAAGCAACTTCACGTCAAGAGATTGTGAAGTATTTAGGCAAAGCAAAAAATGTTTCAATCGATGACATTCCAGTAGATTATAGAAACAATGCAAAAATCACTGCCTATGTTTCCACACATGCTGGTGAAAATATTAAGAAAAATAAGCAGTTAATTAAAAAACTTCAGAATAATATTTTTAATTCCTTAACAAAAGGTGATCTTGATAAGACGCTAGAAATTTTTGAAATTTATAATAAAAATTTTCCAATTGAGAAGTTTTATGACAATGTATTACGGCCTGCAATGTACAAAGTTGGAGATTTATGGAAATCTGGTGAAATTAGTGTTGCAACAGAACATGTTGCTAGCAACATAGCACATGAACTAGTCAGTAACATTATTCAAAGAACATCTAAAATAGATCATAAAGGTAAGGTTTTGGTGTGCACTCCAAGCGGAGAGGAGCATAGTCTTGGGTGTAGACTTATTGAATCATTTTTACAAAGTAAAGGTTTTCGTGTATTTAATTTGGCACCATCTGCACCTGCAGAATCTCTAATCACATTCATTCACGAGCACAATCCTGACGTTGTTCTAGTTTCAATTACAATGGAAGATAATGTAAAAACAGGTCAGAGGCTTGTAAGCAAACTTCAAAAAGAATTTGAGATTCCAATATTGATTGGAGGTCAAGCTGTAGCCTCTGAAAATTACAAATTTAATGGAACCGTAATTACAGAAAAATCATTAGAAAAAATCCCTAAAGCGATTAGACAGGTTGTAAAAAGTAGCTAAGAATGTAAAATGCCTCATGTTGTTTTTGATCAAAGAATTGATTTAAGAAAACTATCAGAGAAATTTATTAAAATATTCAAAAACGAGGGCAAAATCATAAAAATTGACAATATTTTTGTTGATAAAGAGGCTAGATCTGCGCTTTTACCCACAGTGGTAATTGACGAAATGAATCAGAATTTTTTCATAGAGATTTCAACATCGGAAAACAAGTCCACTATTAGATTGCATCAAAGAACTGATCCAGAGAAAACTCCCGGGGTTAAAACAGCTATGGGCTTGTTGGCTAAACAAATTCAAAATTTGTTTGGAGCTAAAATTACAAAAACCAACATTCAAGACTTTATTCCAAATTAGAGGCTGTTAAAAATTTCATCAGGTGATGGGTCATAATATATCAGAAAGTACGTTTGACCAATCAAGTAAGTTTTATCAAATTTTGAAATCCATGATTTTAAGAGACCAAGCACTTCACTTAATGAAATCTTTTTTTCACGAAAGTTTTTCATTGAAGATAAAAACGCAGATTTTTCGTCTGAATTAAGTTCATTTGAAAAATGACCAAAAATATGACTAAGAACATTTGTATGAGAATCAATAGTAGGTTGTATTTCTAGAGATTCCTTTAGATATTTTTCATAGCTTTCAAGGATGTCTTGAAATGGTTGATGGTTGTGGTTTGCTACCAAATTTCCTAATTTATTGAGATATTTTGAACTATGGGACATTATCAAAAACTTGTTGATTGTGTGAAAATGAACCAAGTTTTCCATTGATGGATTTAATTTTAATTCCTCAAATCTATCTATTATGAAATAAAAAATTTCATTTTCTGAAAGTTTGTATGAAAAAGTTTGTTTGTTTTCTTGTTCATGTTTTTTACTTGACATGTAATGAAAAAGAAAAACATGGTATAAGAAGCAAAATTTGAAAATATTCTAGTGCCAAAGATTATTAATTTACGATTTTATTATAAACTAAATTATCTTTTAAATCCATATGAGAGTATGGGATATTCCACCAAAACAATTGTGTAAAGATCATTTGCTTGGTGAACATAGAGAGGTTCATGCGATTTGGACAGTGATTACCAAAAAGAAGAAAGGATACAGTAAACATCCTGAAACAAAAAGATGGGTAGGGAAGTTATCGGCATTGTTTCAACGACATGAAAAGTTGGTAGTAGAAATGAAAGATAGAGGCTACTCACATAATAGTCCATTAGAAAAAAGCTTAGCCAAAGGACAAACCGTGCAAAAAGAGTATGTAAATACTATACCTGAACAAATTGAGATTTTAAAAAATAAGAATTGTGAATGTAAGATTTCCTAAATTATTTCTAGACTACTTTTTTGATGCACTAACTAAAGAAACTACATCTCTGTCACGAAGTTGATATGTTGTTGGAAGACGCAATTTGTATCTTAAATCCTTAGCATAAAGTAGTCCTTTTGTAAGATCTGTGTGAATTTCTTTAGCCAAATCATTTACAGTTGCACCATCTTTTAGTAGAATTAGATCAGGCAATACTCGGCCCTTTTTATCGGATAGCTTTTCTTCATCAGCTACAGGATAAACTGAATTCATTTTTAGTAATTTGAAAACCGCAATATTGATTGCAAATTGAACGCCAGTCCTCATGTATTCTCCCATAATGTCTTTTTTGATAAATTCAAGAGCACGTTTTTGTTTGTCGTTTAGCTCATCGGATTTTAAAATATCAAACTGTTCAGACCCAGGAGAATATTTTATCAGACCCTTTTGCTCTGCTCGTCGTAAGCTTAACTCACTATCAGCACTAGCTGGAACAACAATTGTATCAATAAAGCGCTCTCGCAGCTTTACAAAGTTCTTGTCAGCTCCTTCAACATCGATTTTGTTTGCGACAATCAGAGTTGGTTTTGATAATTTTCGCAAGTAAGTCGCAAACTTTTTGCTATCATCAATTCCATAGTCATCAAATTCCTTATCTTCTAGATTTGTCGCCTTCAAAGTTTCTTTAACATGACTATTTGTTACACCAATTCCTCTGTAAAGTTCTGCTATTGCATCAACAAAGTCAGTTCCTGATTGAATTAATTTTGATAATTTATCTCGGTTTCCTTCTAAAATTTTATGATACCACATGATTAGCTCTTCTTCAATATCTGCAAAATCAGAAACTGGATCACCAGAACCTGCCTCAGAAATTTGTCCTGATGTATCTATTCCACCAGATATATCCACCACATGTAACAATGCATCAGATTGTGCAGCAACTGAAAGGAATTGATTTCCTAATCCTTTTCCTTTCCATGCATCTTTGATTAATCCGGGAAGATCAATCATTTCAATCGGAATGTATCTCCAACCATCAATACATTTTGAATTATTTGGATTATCCTGTACTTTGAATTCAGGATGCACACATAGTGTGATGGCATTTGCAGTAGCAGATGCAGGTTTTTTAGTCGTAAATGGATAGGTGGAAATCTCAGATGATGATAGAGTTGCTGAATTGAAAAATGTAGTCTTGCCGGTATTTGTTTTACCAATAAGACCGATTTTTATCGGCATGACTTAATTTTCATTTTTGATTATTTATCTCTGCCTGCATAAAATCCTAGTCAGTTTTTTGTTCTTTGATCTTGTTGCAAGTATGCTGCAGTTCCTTAATGGACCATTCAATTTCCTCTAATTCATCTTTTGAAAGATCATCATTCCATTTCTCAAGAAGTGTTTTAGAAATTTGTGAGCAGCTATACAAAAGATTCCAGTATGGGTGATGTTCTGCAGTTGTATTTGCAAGCTCTGAAACATCTTCTAGCCCATTTTTAGCTCTTGATAATGAATCGATATTTTCTCCAAAAATTTTGATAATGTTTGATTCAAGATCACTTTCTACTTTTAATTGGGTTTTTTTTTCTTCAAAAGACTTTACTAGTTCTAAAAGTGATTTATGAAATTCCTCAAATGAAGCCATTTTTTAGAAAAGCCGTTGGTGTTCTGCAAGCATACATCGATTAAAAACAACTTTGATTCCTTCTTTTCTTGCCAATTCTTCTGCCTCTTTATTGTGAATTCCTTCTTGAAGCCAAATTACTTTGGGTTTCATCTTTATTGCTTCTTCAACTACGGGTAAAACCTCGTCTGATGGCCTAAAGACATCTACAATGTCAATTGGTTCCTTTACTTCTAAAACACTTTGATGGGATTTTTTGTTCAAAATTTCATTTGCGTTAGGATTTACAGGTATTACGTTGTATCCTTTTTCAATAAGATATTTTGGCACAAAATGTGCGGCCTTATTTGGATGCTGAGACATTCCTACAACTGCAACATTTTTCAGAGTAAAAATTTCCTTAATTTCATCATCTGAATGATTATCTTGTTCCATGTTAGATGATGATTTTAGATCAGTTTTTAATTTTCGCCCAATTTTGATTAAAATTGAAGAATTGGCCCTAGAAAATCTTGCTCAGTTTTATTTTTATCAATTCGGATAAAAGAATCACCATTAACACGATTAAGCTGAACGGTATCTCCTAATTTCCATCCTTTAAGGCCATGAACAATGGTTTTGTATGATTTGCCGTTTTTTATGTTATGAGAGATTTGTGATCTGTCTACCAAGGTTCCCTCACCAACACCGTTTTCATCCTCGGTGTGAATTTTTACTTGTTCTATCAAATGATTTTTCCCATACTTGACTTCGGAAATTAAATAATCAGCCCATTTTTCCATACCACTTCGTAAAATTAGGGGTTAATTTAGAATTTCTTTTTTTCTAGAATCTCAGAACCTTTTATAGGAAGTTTTCAACGAAATCAGTTCATGGAACCTGAATCAAAAGACATGATTGTGTTGGGGGCCATTAAAAGTGGAGCAAAAAATTTTGATAAGATTAGAAAAATTACGCATATTGAGCCAGAAGAGCTCAATTCAATTTTAGAAAGACTAGAGGAGAGAGGACTGATTGTGCCTCAAGAAAAAAAAGGCCTCTTTGGAAAAAAAATTGAGATCCTTGCCACTGAGAAAGGACATAATGAATTAGAACATAGAATTCACGAATTGGAAGGAAAATGGAACAAACTACAAGCACTTTACAAATCAGGTGACAAGCAAAGACTTGAGGAAGAAATGATGAGCAATAAACAGATGTTTGGAATGATGATGTTTTTTGGAATAATTGACATGATGATGTTTTCAATGATGTTTAGTATGATAGGTGCAACCATGCATGATTTCGTTCCAGCCGAAGACATTCCAGAAGGAATGGATGATGTCGGCGATGTAGATGGCGGAGGCGGCATGGATGATGGCGGTTTTGATATAGATATAGGATTTTAATTGATTTACAATTCGTTTGATAATGTAGGACTGGTCAAGGTTCTTTCTTTTTTAAAATCACATAATACAGAATACTTGTCAGGTCAGGATCTCAGTGATGTATTAAAAATTAGCAGAGTTGCAGTATGGAAGCATATAAAAAAAATTCGTTCCCTTGGATACAAAATAGAATCAAAGCAAAAGCTTGGATACAAACTAGTAAAGTCAACAAATCTTTTGCTGCCATGGGAGATTACAAGTGAATTAAAAACCAAAACAATTGGAAAAAGAGCATATTATTTTGATTCCATTGATTCAACTCAAAATTTTGCTATGAAAATAGCATCAAACCCAAAGGAAAACGGCACTGTCGTAATTTCTCAAAAACAAACAAGGGGAAAGGGTAGAATGGGTAGAAAATGGCTTTCCCCAGCAGGAGGGATATGGTTATCTATTGTCTTTCATCCGAAATTTGACATCTCAATGTCTACTCTATTTCCAATCGCAGCGTCAGTTGCTCTTTCAAATGCAATCGAAAAAGAAGTTGGTAAAAAACCTGAAGTAAAATGGCCAAATGATGTAACAATTAAAGGAAAAAAAGTGGCAGGAATGTTAATTGATGTTTCAATTGAATCAAACAAAATTGAAAATCTTGTTTTAGGTGTTGGAATAAATTTCAAAGTAAATTCAACACAATTAGAAAGATCTTTAAAAAATACTGAGAATTTTTACGGTGTTGCTAGTTTAATTAAAAACAAAGAAAATGAAAATCCAATAATATTTGTAAAATGTTTTCTTTATGAATTAGAAAAAATTTTTGAATTATTAGAAAAAGGAAAAGCCAAAACTATCATTAATGATTGGACAAAAAAATCATCAACAATAGGAAAAAACGTTTCTGTATCAACCTCAGATGGAAAAATTAAAGGAAAGGCCATCAAACTTGATAATGATGGTGCATTGATTATTAAATCAAGCAATCAATTTCAAAGGGTTTTAGCAGGAGATGTTATCTACAGGCATTAACGCTTTCTTTTTGAAGATTTTCTTTTTCTAATATGGTTATTTTTTCTGCTAACTTTCTTTTTCCTAGTTTTTTTCTTTGCTTTAGTTCGTTTTTTTCTAGTTTTCTTTTTGGTGCTTTTGAGAGTTTTAAGTCCAGTTTGAATTTTTTTCACAGTTTTCTCAAGTTCTCTAAAGTACAATTCATATGCATTCAACAAGTCGGTTTTTTTCTGATTTGTTTTTGAAAGAATTTCATTTGATCTTAACAGATTAGTAGAATTAATTAATTCAGGCAAAGGATTTTTTGCTTGCTCTAATTGGGAAAGTTCACGCTTTATCTGGCTAATTTTTAGCTTGAATACATCTAGTGATTTTCCTGTATCTAATTGCCCCAACACTTTTTTCAAGTTCTTTATTGCCGGATAAAGCTTTTCGTGTCAAAACGTGAGAACGAATTAGGAATAAAATATATCTAAACTGAAAATTCTCATTATCAATTATGATTAAAATGCTGTTTCTGTTACTGGTAATTGGTTTTGCATCATTTTTTCCACAAGTTGATGCGCAAGAATCAGAAGCCCAGGAACTATTTCAGGAAGCTGCAAGTCATTTTAAAAATGGAGAATACAAAGAAGCCATTAGAATCTATGATGAAATTTTAGAAATTTCGCCAAACAACATTTCTACGTTAAAAATGAAAGGGGTTTCATTAAGTAATTTAGGCCAAGATGAGAATTTAATAAATTATCACACAGATTCGCTTAAACAATTTTACATAGTTTTTCAACATAATCCAAATGATGTCGTAGCACTTGCTGGATTAGGTGTTGGATTTGGATATCTTGGTGAATATCATGAATCAAAAAAATATTTTGAAAAAGCTTTAGAAATAAAACCAGATAGTGTTGTCCTAAAAAATTATTTAGAATTTGTCGATAAAGTAATTCAAAAATATCCATATACACCTACTGAAAAACCAGTACCAGTAATTCTCAAACCAGCAGTAATTCCTGATTGGGTAAAAAATAATGCAAAGTGGTGGTCTGAAGGTGGAATTAATGATGAGGACTTTGTTACAGGAATTCAATTTTTAATTGAAAATGACATAATGGAAGTAGATCCACCTGCATCAAGTAATCTTTCTTCAGATTCTATTCCAGATTGGGTAAGAAATAATGCAGGATGGTGGGCAGATGACCAAATTTCAGATAATGACTTTCTTTCAGGCATTTACTTTATGATACAAAATGGGATCATTGTGATTCAGATGGAAAAAACCACGCAAGAGTTAGAAGCTGAAATTGAACAAGATTTTAAGCAGTTTGAAAAATATCTCAGAGATATTTCAAAAAATGTATCAAATGAAAAGAGATACATCGAGTACCCAAACCCAAGTTTTGATGTCATTAAGAAATTTCTAAGAGATTATGTAAAATGGAATTTTGAAGAAGAGGCCGCTTCTGCAGCTGCAAGTTTTCCAAATCCAACCTATGAAATTGTGAATGGCACGTATGTAATTCATTACAAAATTTTTGTTAATGAACAGCCATCAGGATTGCCATTAGACCATGTTAGTACCCTCAACGATTCATTACAATTTTGGCAGCAGCAAGAATTTACAGTAAGTAACCAAACAGCTGTTGTAGAATTTTCTTATACTAATCTCAAATCAGAGGCAAATGTTTGGGTCACATGGGTTGTGAGAGATTTAGGTGAAGGGGTGTTGGGACATGCCCATTTAGGAAAAGGAGTAGTTGAGGTGGCATTAGGTGATTATGAGTGTGATGGAAGTTTTGAATTGTATGATGTTGAGAGTGTTAAAAAAATCATGACTCATGAGATTGGACATTCTGTTGGCCTTCAACATTCTTCTGATCAAACCAACATAATGTATCCAACACTAAAACCAAAATATGCTTACTGTTTGTTTAGCTAAAAATAAAATGAGATTAACTCACGTCTAGTGCTCGTGAGTGTTTTCGTGTGTGAGGTCTTTCTCCTGAGAACTTTCGTCTCATGTGTCCTGAAGGCCTTCCGTAAAGAAGTTCCAAGAACCAAGACTCATGCTCTATTTCCTCAGCCAGAATGTCTTGTGCAATCTCATAAGTCATTGGGTCTTTTCCATGAGTCATTTTGCAAACTTTATCCCAGTTTACAATAGCTCCTTGTTCAGCCTTTAGACATTTTTCAAGAATTGCTTTTAGATCAGTTGGATTATCAGGTAATTGCAGAAATTCACAACCAGACATTTTGATATAGTCGGTTGCATCTTTTGGAAGTTGTCCACCAAGTTGGTAAATTCTTTCGATACAAGATTCAAAATGACTCAGGTCCTCGAGTCTTGCATCTTCAATAACGCCCTTAATGCCTTCACCTTCCATTCCAGTACAATTTGCCCTTAGCAGTGTAAAGTAATAGTAAGCTGTAAACTCTACGGATGAGTTAATGACTAGTTGTTTGACAAGCTCATCAATATCAACGCCATTTTGCTTTAGTACTTCAACACCAACAACATTAGGTTTTGAGTCACTCATTGTTGGCATAAAATATTATCATACCTAAAAGTGTGGCTCTAATTTTCAATTAGTAATTTTTAACGATTAAGTTTTAAGGAAAAAGTTAGGCACTATTAGTCATGGGTTTTCTTATTCTAAGAAATTAGAATAAGTGTTAGCTTAACCTACACACCAATCACCGTAAGATTTTGTGTAAAATGGTAATAAGTCAAAGACACGTTTTATGATTGGGTTAAACGGTATTTGATGAACAATCCTGTAATCACACAGCAAAAATGTCCTTCATGTGGAAAAAGAAAAATCGTAACTGATAATGATTCTGGAGAATTATTTTGTGCATTTTGTGGATTTGTAATTAATGAAAAAATAGAAGACACTGGTGCAGAGTGGAGAACATTTTCTAATGAAGAGTCAAATCGTACTAGAGTTGGTGCAGGAACTTCACTAACAATGCACGATATGGGTCTTTCAACCATAATTGGTACTGCAAACAAAGATTCTACAGGAAAACCACTTTCGGCAAGTATGAAAAGCTCAATTGAAAGATTAAGAACTTGGGATAGTAGAACCCAGGCACATTCATCAGCTGATCGTAATCTTAGGCAAGCACTAAATGAAATGGACAAACTAAAAGACAAACTTGCACTAGCAGATGCAGTTATTGAAAAAGCTGCTTATATTTACAGAAAAGCAATGGAGAAAAAACTTGTTAGAGGAAGATCAATTCATGGTTTAGTCGCAGCGTGTTTGTATGCAGCATGTAGAAACACAGAAACTCCAAGAACATTAGATGACATTGCAAAAGGAATCAATATCAGGAGAAAAGACGTCGCAAGATGTTATAGATTAATTTTCAGAGAACTTGAGCTTAAAATGCCAGTTGTAGATCCCGTAAAAGGAGTTTCTAGAATTGCAAGCATTGCAGAGCTTAGCGAGAAAAGCAAAAGAAAAGCAATTTCAATTTTAAACAAGGCCAAAGATGTTGGAATGGTTGCAGGAAAAGATCCAATGGGAATTGCAGCTGCTGCACTCTACTTAGCATGTATTAGTTCTGGAGAGCCAAAATCTCAAAAAGATATATCGATTGCGTCTGGAGTAACTGAAGTTACTATTAGAAACAGATGTGCAGGGTTAAGAAAAATTCTTTAAGACGAATAATAATTTTTTTATTTTAACTCTGGCAATTCATCAATTTTACGTCGTGAGACCAGAAAGATTCCAAATGTTAATCCAAATTGATAAAATGCATACATTAAGATTTGAAAAACTGTTGGAACAAAATCAGTAAATCTTCCTAGGAAAGCAAGAATCAACATGATTACGCTAACGCTGAAGATAAAGTATTGAAAAGGTCTCCAAACTTCGATAAATCTCAAAAACACAATTATTGTTATAGTGACAAACATTGCGATCACAGTAAAAAATCCCGCATTCAGTCCTAAGACGTTTAACAAAAGCTCAAATCCTTCTTCAGGAGTAGTAGGTGCCATAATTTCTGAGACAGAAAATTTTGTTGGGATTGCAAATTTGAAAACATTCGCAATGGCGTTAATTGAAAACAGAATTAACAAAAGTACTGAGGCTGCTTTTGCATGTCGTTTTAAACTTGGAAATCTTGCCCGAATTCCCTTTGCCAGAATAGCTCCCTGAAAAACTCCAATAGTTAAAACAACAGCAAATGAGATTAGAAAATTTTCTTCTGCTAATTCTATTATACCCATACTAGAAAATTGATGAATTGATGATTTAATTCTACAAGATTATTGTTTTTTAAGCAAGCCAATTAATTTGAAGAGTTATTAGAGTCAAAAGGAGGATTTTGTTATGAAAGACCCAGTATGTGGAATGGAAGTAAATGAGAAAAATGATTTTGTAGAATATGAAGGAAAAAAATTCCATTTTTGTTGCGCAAGTTGCAGATGGGCTTTTGAAAACGATCCCAAACAGTTTGTTTCAAAACAATCTTGAGATTTAGATGAAATTTGGATATAATGATTTAAGATAAAATCCTAGTTAGGAAATGGTTTGGCTCAGAATTTCCCCAACAAGATAACATGGTAATGTTTGACTTTCTCCTGTAATGACTGGGTCAAACCATTATTTTATTACATATTATAGAAAATTATTTTTGAAATTTTTTCATCTTTTTATGCTCAAATCTATCCCAAGGATAAACAATGTATTCATTTCCTTTTGTTTGTGTTGCATAAATTAGTTGTTTTGGATATTTCTTTCCTTTTCTTGCAAATAATGTTGCAAAAACTAAATTTGAAGGGTCCTCAGTTTTTGTTATTACTTTTTTAAAAGTATCTCCAGAATCATAAATATCATCTATAAATAAAGAGTCAGAAGGAATTTTATTTTTATCAACTAGAATTTCTCCGATTTCAAGTCTATCTGCCAACAATCTTGCAGGAACCAAGCCGCCCCTAGTAATTGTGGAAATGCTTTGAAACTCTTTTTGTGATTTTTTTATTTTTTCTGATAAAATTTTTGCTAGTGATTCAATTCTTGACCAACTAACATTATCGGATTCCATTTTTTAGCTAAAAAGTTGTTGTCTTATTGGAACGAAGATCTTTTATTATTTCAAGAATTTTAAATGGAATTTCTTTAAAATCAATGTCAAGCTCCCCAGATGCTAACAAAACATCGTCATTATCTAATGGGAAACTAATTATGATCACTTTGTCACGATATGACATTGAAAAATGTACTTTGCCTAACTCTTTATCAAAGTCATGTCTCATTCTAACTCGAAGTGCAAGCTCCATGAACATCATTTCATCCTGTTTGCTTTCTTCAAGCGCTACAAGGCCTTCTTTCATTCCACCAGCTACCAGATGCCCTCTACTGTTGATAATTCGGGCTGACCTCATTTTCGAGTCCAGATTCATAATTTTTTTACAAATATTTTCGAGATCGCTTACGTTGACCATGGGTTAAACTCTACAAGTGATCCTATTTATTGCGATCTCTTCTACTATGATATTATGAAAGCAGAATCAACTAAGGATGCTGCAGAATATTACAAACACCTTTCCTTATTCTGGACTGACCTAATTCATTTAATGTCAAGCAAACCACAAGCACTTTCATCAGTTGGACCAATGCGAAATTTTTCAGAAAATGCAAAAAAGATTTCAAAAGAGCTGATTGATGCAAATGAGGATTTAGTTGAATTTAACAACAGTTTGATAGAGTATTACAAACAGCTAACAGATACATGGAATGAAGCACAAAAGAAAGTTAATTTCAAAGCTCCTGAAATCCCAAATGATCCAGAACAGTTTGAGGCTTACAAAAGAGTTTGGATAGATATTTTTGATAATGATTTTACAGAGTTATTTGACTCCAAAAAATTTGGAGAAAACTATGGAAAACTAGTTGCAAAAGAATTAGAGTTAACAAAACACTGGAATAACATCATGAATGTGATGTTACAATCAGCAAATCTTCCAAATAAACAAGAAATTGACGAAGTATACAAAGAAGTACATACACTGCGAAAAAGAATTGGAAGGCTGGAATCAGAAGCAAGATCAAAAACTAAATCAAAGAAGGAGACAGACGATGGCAACATTTGGTGAGTCAAAAATTGATCCTAAAATTTTAGAAGAGATCATTAAATTTGGAAAAAATGTACAAAAGGCCCCAAAACTTGTAGCAGCGCCAGATGAAATTCAATTAGAAACTACTCCCTACGATGTTGTCTATGAAGAAGATAAAGTAAGATTACTTCATTACAAACCAATGACTGAAAAACAAATTCACATTCCGTATGTTATTGCTTATGCAGTAATCAATAGATATCATATTTTAGATATTCATCCAAGGAAAAGTTGGGTAAAGAATCTACTCCAACAAGGATTAGATGTTTACATGATCGATTGGGGAACCCCGACAAACATTGACAAGTATTTGGATTTTGATGATTATGTTAATGGATATTTGGATAACTGTATAGAATTTGTAAAAGATGAAACAGGTGTTGATCAGGTTTCATTGCAAGGATATTGTACTGGAGGAACTTTGTCAACTGTTTATGCATCACTTCACCCAGAAAATATCAAAAATTTTGTTGCAACTGCGCCTGTAATTGATGGTTGGCGGGACACAACCGTAGTAAGCAATCTAGCAAAACACATTGATGTAGATAAAATGGTTGAAACGATTGGAAATATGCCTCCTGAATTCATGTATTATTGCTTTTCTGTCCTAAAACCATTTGAGCAAGGAGTAGAAAAGTATGTTAAATTTTTCAAAAATATCGATAACGAAGATTTTGTAGATAATTTCATGCGTGTTGAAAAATGGCTAGGCGATACTCCACCAATTCCTGGAGAGCTTTTTCGTCAATGGATTAAAGACATTTACCAAGAAAATCTTCTAGTCCAGGATAAAATGTATGTTGGAGGAAAACATGTGTCATTAAAAAATATCAAAATGCCATTATACACCCAAGTTGCAGTTGGGGATCATCTTGTCTCACCAGAATGTAGTATGCCTTTACATTATTCAGTTGGCAGTGAAGACAAAACTTTGAGAATATATCCAACCGGACATGTTGGAATGATTGCAAGTTCTTTATCTCAGAAAAAAGTCTTACCTGAATTAGGTCAATGGTTAAAAGAACATTCTTAAAAAAAATAAAAAAAGAAAAAAATTAGAAATAATCTAATTATTTCTTTGTGAAAATGCAGATATCCAAGATTGTATAATGTTCTTGTTTAAATCTGCAAATGCTTTGGCGTTATCGTTGAAGGTTTTGATGTTTTGTTGTGTTGCATCAATTGCTGCTAGTGCTATTTGGTTTTGCATTGAATTTACCTTTACGATTTCTTCAGTGGTATCTTTGATAGCTTTTAGTGCAGCTTCTGGAACGTTAGTTGTAATACCTGCTTTTCTTGCAAACTCTTTCTGTAGACTGATTGAAGAGTTGATTACATTTTCAAATGCATCAAGGTATTCTTGCTGAACGTTTGTAACTGATTGATGATAACGTGGAACGTGTTGTTTAATTCCTTCAAAGAATTTGTCAACGTTTTGTTGTGCTACGCCATATGCATCTTTAGTGTTTGTTGTTTGTTTTTCTGTTGTACTCATTTTTTCACCTCCTTATTTTTTGATTTTTTTTCAAGAGGGAGAACAATGACTTGCACCAAGTCTCCTTCCTTTAATCCGAGTGCATCTCTTTCTGCCTCTGGAATCGAAATTCTTCCGTT
>JBHIUX010000009.1:0-18877 GCA_042138065.1 Nitrosopumilaceae archaeon | reverse complement strand
CGACCTAACGCTCCGCAAGCGTTCGCACTATCCATGCTATGCAACGAGCCCAATACAACGCTCTGTCAAATTTTTAAAAACGTTTGGAAAATTGAAAAAAGGTGTTATGCTTCTTTTTCTGCCTTTTTTACAAAGACATAATTCATTATCAAACCTGCAATTATTCCACCAACAATCGGTGCTGCCCAATACAACCAATGTAGTTCCCAGAAACCAGAAATTACTGCAGGACCAAATGTTCTTGCGGGATTTACTGATGCGCCAGTTAGTGGTACACCGACTAAATGAATTAAGAAAATCATTCCACCAATTGTAAATCCATGCCAACCAGGGGATGCTTTTTTGTGAACTGCTGTCATGAAAATTACTAAAACTAAGAAAAAGGTCAATACTGCTTCAACTAAAAATCCTGAAGTTACACTATGATTGAGTAATTCGCTTGGACCGCCTTGAGTTGCAAAGTTTACTTTTGCTCCAAGATCTGGTAAAATTCCTTTCAAGGTGGCTGCTGCAGCTACTGCACCTATTAATTGGAATACAATATAGCCAATTCCATCTGCAATTCCTATTTTTTTTGTAATTATCATCGGAATAGTTACTGCAGGATTAATGTGAGCGCCAGATACATGCCCAAATGCATACACCATGAAAGCTATTGCACCACCATGTCCTAACGAAATAAAGATAATTGCTTCTGTTGATAATCCGTCACCGTAAGCTGCTACTGCAAGAATTACTGATAATGGTCCAAAAAACACTAAGCCGTATGTTGCCAGTGCCTCTGCAAACCATGCCCTTGGATTAACCAATAGACATCAGCCACTCCAATTTCCATATAAAAGATTCGACTTGTTTTTGATCAAACTTTGTTAAAAAATAATTAATTAGGGAAAGTCATGCTGACTGCATTATGATTTCAGAAGGGGATGCCGTACCGAAATTTGAGTTAGAAGATTCTGAAGGTAATAAAATCAAATCAACGGATCTGAAAGGAAAAAAACATGTGATCTACTTTTATCCAAAAGACTTCACGCCGGGTTGCACCACAGAAGCAGATGAATTTTCAAAAGATTATAACAAGTTTAAAAAATCTGGAATAGAAATTGTTGGAATCAGTCCAGATGATGTAAAATCACATAAAAAATTCTGCGACAAGATGGGAATAAAGTATGTTTTACTTGCCGATACAGACAAAGAAGTTTCAAAAAAATTTGGGGTTTGGGGCAAAAAGAAGTTTATGGGAAAAGAGTACATGGGAGTAATTAGAAGTACATTTCTTGTAAATGAGAAAGGAAAAATTTTCAAGGTATTTCCAAAGGTAAAACCTGCTGGTCATTCAAAGGAAGTACTGGATTCTTTTACAAACTAGGAAAATAATTAAAAAGAAAGTGTGTGGGTTTAGAAGCCTTTAGGCAATGTGCCTTTTGAAGAACTTGCTTGTGTTGAACTTCCGCCAGATTCTGCTCTACGTTTTGCAGCTAATTCTTGTGCGGCTTGCATTAGTTCAGCATTTTCGCGTTCTTCTTTTTCTATTCTTGCTAAATAGTCTCTTTCATAAGCTTCAAGATCAGATTGTTTTGAACTTCCGCCAGCACTTGCAGTTGTTTGTTGTGGTTCTGCTTGTGGTTGTGGTTCAGGTTGTGGTGGTGGAGGTGGTGGTGCTTGTTGAGCTTGAGCTGCTGCTCCCTCAACTACAAATCCATAACCTGTAAAGGTCTTGTCCTGTGGATGATATGCCAATCTTGCTCTTGTTGCAAAGTATTGGTTTGATGGTTGTGTGTATCCAGGAACTTTGGATTTTTGTAAACTCCAATCTTGTGTTGGTGCTTTGCCAACTGGTGCAATCAATCTACCATAGTATCTGTTAGGACCAGGTGTAAAGCCAGTTGCATGTTCCTTGTAATAATGCGTATTATTACCAGCAGGATAATTTTGCCATGCGTTTTCTAGTGCTTGTGCTAATGTAGCAGGTGGTGCAGCTTTTTGTTCAGCTGGTTTTGGTGCTTCAGCTGGTTTTGCTTCTGCAGGTTTTGGTGGTGGAGGTGGAGCTTTCTGAGCTGTCTCTCCAGCTTGACTTGAAATACTAGCTAATTTAGCTTCGAGTTCTGCGATTTTTGCCTCTAAATCTTTCTTTGTTGTTGCCTTGCGTTTAGCCATGTGTTTTTTCTACATGATGTATACTTTATTTACATTTTGATCATTATCAAGTATCTAGGCAACAAAATTATTCATAAAATGAAATATTTTCAAAAATTTTTAATTAAGATTAAGAATTTGTCAATTTCCTAGCAGTATGATGTTAATACAAAAATAGAAAGAAAAGTGGTTTTAGAAACCTTTTGGCAAAGTTCCTTTTTGTGATTTTGGAGGTTCAGCCTGAACTTGTTGAGCTTGAGCTGCTGCTCCCTCAACTACAAATCCATAACCTGTAAAGGTCTTGTCCTGTGGATGATATGCCAATCTTGCTCTTGTTGCAAAGTATTGGTTTGATGGTTGTGTGTATCCAGGAACTTTGGATTTTTGTAAACTCCAATCTTGTGTTGGTGCTTTGCCAACTGGTGCAATCAATCTACCATAGTATCTGTTAGGACCAGGTGTAAAGCCAGTTGCATGTTCCTTGTAATAATGCGTATTATTACCAGCAGGATAATTTTGCCATGCGTTTTCTAGTGCTTGTGCTAATGTAGCAGGTGGTGCAGCTTTTTGTTCAGCTGGTTTTGGTGCTTCAGCTGGTTTTGCTTCTGCAGGTTTTGGTGGTGGAGGTGGAGCTTTCTGAGCTGTCTCTCCAGCTTTTGCAGATAGTTTTGCCAGTTTTGCTTCTAATTCAGCTACTTTAGCTTCTAGATCTTTTTTTGTTGGCGCTTTTGCTTTTGCCATGTTTTTTCAGTCTTGTGAAGTAGTTTATGTATATTTGGTTTAATCAAAAATGACAAAATCTGACCAAGTTTTATAAACACGAAACGCATTAGCTTCCTATTGGACGATTTTGAGAAGGAGTTTCCTGATTTTGATTGGAAAAATGTTCCTGCATATAAGCACCCGGGTGGAAAAGACTGTCCTTGTCCAAAACACGAATACATTAGAGAACAGATTAATTTCACAAAACAAGTAAATGCAAAAGGCAGTGAACCAAGTAAAGTAACTCTAAAGTTTTGTCCAGATCATTACAAAGTTTACATGGACGAGGTGATCCCAGCAATGCCATTCAAATACAAAATGTTAACAAAAATTGCATTAAAGCTGGGAGCAATACAAATTCAAAAATTAAATCACATGCAGTCAGACTTGTGTTTTTATTGCAAATTTGGTTCTGGCGGTCATGAGAAAAAAAGCGAACTTCCTCCAATAGATTAGATTAAAAGTTTTCAGGTCCAATCAAAACTTTTGGTTTGTTAGGTGTATCATGGTGACATCTTTTACCACATAAAGGGCAGACCTTTCGATCCAAAAAAATACATTGACATATGTGAGAACTCATGTAGGATTTGGCAGACTTTGTGTGTTCGCCAGTTCCGTTACAAAATGGACATTGGGAATCCAGTAGTTCAATCGTTCCAGTACCTTTACAAACTGCGCATTTTTCCTCAGACAACAAACTGCTACCTTCAATTCCGGATTAAAATGCCTATGTTAATATTTTTTCTAAAAGACACAATATTACACAAATCTAGTTAAGCTTATACTGCTCAACCAAAAATCAGAGACGTGTCAATAGAAGATACATCACAGTTTATTGATGAATTAGAAAAAGCTGGTGAGCTAAAGCGAGTAAAAACTGAAGTTGATTCTGACTTGGAAATTGCAGAAATTCTAAGAAGATTGATGTATTCAAATGGTCCTGCAGTTCTTTTTGAGAATGTAAAAAATTATGACATGCCAGTTCTTGGAAACGCATTTGGGTCTTTGAAAAGATTAGAAATTGGATTAGAAACCAAAGATTTCACTGAAATTGGACAAAGAATTGTTGATTTAACAAAAATGGACATTCCATCTGGATTCCTAAACAAGATAAAAAAACTTCCAGAGCTTTCAAAGATGAGTGATTCTTTTCCAAAGTTAGAAAATAGCGGTCCTGTAACTGAAGTTATTTCTGATTCACCTTCATTTGATAATATACCAATATTGAAAACATGGTCAAAGGATGCAGGAAAATTCATTACTTTTGGATTAGTTGCAACTAAACATCCAGAAACTGGAGTTAGAAATTTGGGAGTTTATAGAATGCAGATTGTTGATAGTACACACGCATTAATGCACTGGCAAAAACACAAGCGTGGTGCACATCATAATGAATTAAAAAAAGAAAAAGGTGAAAAAATAGAAGCCGCAATAATTATCGGTGGTGAACCTGCAACAGTCTTCTCAGGTGTTGCTCCAGTACCAGAAGGGCTTGACAAGTATTTGTTTGCAGGCATTACAAGAAAAAAAGGAATCAAAACTGTAAAGTGTAAAACTGTTGATTTAGAAGTTCCTGCAAATGCTGAAATTGTTTTAGAAGGATATGTTGATCCTTCAGACATTAGAGATGAGGGACCGTTTGGTGATCATACGGGTTACTATACTCCAAAAGAACCGTTTCCAACATTTACATTAACTGGCGTAATGCATAGGAAAAAACCAATCTATCTAACAACGGTTGTTGGAAAACCAATCTTGGAGGATGCGTTTATTGGCAAAGTGATTGAACGTTCTTTTTTACCATTGATCAGAATGTTTCAACCAGAGGTAGTAGATTTTGCAATGCCAGCAGCTGGCTGGTTTCAAGGAATGGGAATTATTTCAATAAAAAAACGCTATCCAGGACAGGCAAAAAAAGTCATGATGGGACTTTGGGGATTGGGGCAGTTAGCGTTAACAAAAATTTTCGTAGTGGTGGATGATGATGTTAATGTGCACAGCATGGATGATGTGTTGTGGGCCATTACAACACGGGCAGATGCTGCAAGGGACACAATAATCATCAAAAATACTCCAACAGATACATTGGATCCTGCATCACCACTTGTAAACTTGGGTTCAAAGCTTGGAATTGATGCAACACAAAAAACTAAAGAAGAAGGATTTGGGCGTGAAATTCAAGAGCAAGTTAAAGTTGATGATAAAACAAAAAGTCTGGTTGATTCCAAGTGGTCTAGTTACGGACTTTAAAACGTGTTAACAGTTCTGTAAAAATTGTCACGCTCTTCTGCCCGGTAGCCGATCTGGTGAACAGCGTCAATGATTTGTTTTCCTGTAAGTTCAGTAGAACGAGAGCCGGTACAAGAAACTACTTCTTCTCCAATCAGAGTTCCTCCAAAATCATCTGCACCATATTGGAGTGCAAGTTGTGCCATGCCAACTCCATTTGTTAGCCAAGAAGATTGCAAATGAGGAATTAATCCATCAAAAATTATTCTAGAAATTGCTATCATTTTCAAAAGCTGAGTTCCACCTGCACCAAAAGTCACTAGTCCTTCCTTTTGCATCAAAGTGTTATTTGGTTCAAAGCTCCAAGGAATAAACGCGATAAACTCATTAGTTTTTTCTTGTAATTTTACTAATCTGTAAAAATGCTCCATAATGTCATTGTTTGATTCAACATGTCCGTACATCATTGTAGCTGATGCTGGAATATCTAATGAATGAGCTTCTTCCATAATTCTAATCCATTCATCACTGTTGATTTTTTTTGGACTAATGATGTCTTTTACAGAGTCAACTAGTATTTCTGCACCAGCACCAGGGATAGTTTGAAGTCCAGCATCTTTTAACCTAGACAAAATTTCTTTAGTGGAGGATTTTTCAACTCGCGCAATCATATCAATTTCAGATGGAGATAAAGCATGAATTCCTACTTCTGGAAATTTTGTTCTAATCAGATTAAAAGCATCTTCATAGTATTCTATGGAAAGATTTGGATTGTGCCCTCCTTGAAAAAGGACTTGACGAATCTTGAACATTTCCCAGGCAGTTTTTACCCTAGCTTCAATCTCATCTAATGAACGAGTGTAAGCTTCATCATCTCCTGGAGGACGGTAAAATGCACAAAATTTACAATCAGTAACACAAACGTTTGTGTAGTTTAGAATAATGTTATTTACAAAAGAAGCTTTTTTGCCAAATTGTTTTCTTGTAAGATGACCAGCCACCATGCCCATTAGTTGAACATCATTTGATTCAAGTAATCTTTGGTAATCACTTCTTTCAGGTCTTTTACCACGTAGAGAATTTTCAAGAATGTCTCCAATTTCACTTGAATGTATCTGTTCAGTAATTTGGCTCAATTAATCTGAAATTGATGCTTTTAAGATATTATTTAATCCTTGAGCGTCAGGAATCTTTCACGTTATTTTTAAGTAGGGATTAACGGGAGATCAACCTATGGTAACTGGTGTACAAATTAGATTAAATCGTATTTTGAGAAAAGGAAAGATGCTTTGCATTCCTATGGACCACGGAATTTCAAACGGTCCAATTGAAGGATTAGAAGATCCTCATTCCATTATTTACAATTGTGAAAGTCATGGATTAACGAGTGTCATTATCAACAAAGGGATTCTCAAAACACTACCTAGACCAACAAAAGTTGGAATTTTAGTTCATTTTTCTGGTAGTACTTCATTATCAATGTCCCCTAACAGAAAGATGTTAACTGGAAGTGTTGAAGAAGCAATAAGATTAGGAGCAGATGGGGTTTCACTTCACATAAACATTGGTGGAAAAGAAGAACCAGAAATGTTACACCAGCTTGGTTCTATTGCACATGAATGTCATCAATGGAATATGCCGTTATTAGCAATGATGTATCCTAGAGGTGAAAAAATCAAAGACCCACATGATCCTGAGATTGTAGGACATGTAGCTAGAATTGGTGCAGAGTGCGGCGCAGATATTGTTAAAACAGTATACACAGGAGATGTTGATTCCTTTGCTAAAGTAGTAAAAAGTACTCCTGTTCCAATTGTAATTGCAGGTGGACCTAAAGCAAAATCAGATATGGAAATTTTACAAATGACAGAAGATGCAATGAAAGCTGGTGCAAAAGGAGTTACCTATGGAAGAAATATTTTTGCACACAAACAACCTCAAAAAATGGTTCAAGCACTTGCAGCAATAATATTCAAAAAAGAAACGGCCAAGGAAGCAGCGAAAAAAATTGAGTAAAGCTCGTGAATTAATAATTTCTCCCAAAGTTTCAAAAAAACAACTTGGGAAATTTCTTCCTCAGTTGGAGAGTGAGGGAATCAAAATGATTTATTGTGATCCAAAATTAATTGGTAAAACCAAGACTAAATTGACAACAATCTATCCATCAGCTTTAGCAAAAAACGTAGTTCTGGATAAAGATTCATCAGCAAAACCAAAAGGAAAGAAGATTGGAAGAAAGTTCAAAGTTTTATCAAATGCAGATATAGAGAATATCTTAACTTCTGCAAAGAAAGGGTTAGATTTTGTAATAATTGAGGTTAAAGACTGGAAAATAATTCCATTAGAAAACATTATTGCAAAATTACATAAAATTCACACCAAAATTTATGCCCTAGCTCGTAGTCCAAAAGAAGCTCGAAAAATGTTTTCAATTCTTGAAGTAGGGGTAGATGGTGTTATCTTTAGTACATCATCAATAAACGAAGTCAGAGAGACACTCGTTTATCTTGGCACACGAAGTTTTGAATTAAAATCTGCAAAAATAACTGATATCAAAGAGGTAGGAGATGGGGAAAGAGTTTGTGTTGATACTGCATCCATGCTACACAGAGGTGAAGGAATGCTTATTGGAAGTAGATCAAACTTTTTGTTCCTAGTTCACAATGAATCAGTCGGTTCGTCATTTACGTCACCAAGACCGTTTAGAGTTAATGCTGGAGCAGTCCACTGCTACACATTATCACCAGATGGAACAACGAAATATCTTTCAGAAGTTGAAACTGGTTCTGAAGTGTTAGTTTTAGATTCTAAGGGAAAAGCAAGACGTGCTACAGTTGGTCGGTCAAAAATTGAAAGACGTCCAATGTTAATGATTAAAGCAAAAACTGGAAACGAGATTGGTGGAATTATTGCACAAGATGCTGAAACTATTAGATTTGTAAGACCAAATGGAAAATTAGTTTCAGTCACACATCTAAAGAAAGGTGATACTGTTTTAGTTCATTCAAAGTCAGCGACGGGAAGGCATTTCGGAATGGAAGTATCTGATGAATATATTCTAGAAAAGTAACTCATGAAATACAAAACCTGTGTGTCGATAGCTGAAAAAACACCAAGAAGATTAAAACAAGTTACAAAAAAAGCGCTAAAAGATTCTGATCTCGTTGAATTAAGGTTTGATTTTTTAAAACCCGAAAAAGTTCCAGAGGCTTTAGAATTAGTGAAAAAGGATTTGAAAAGATCTGTATGTACACTTAGACCAAAATCAGAAGGCGGAAAATTTTCAGGTACTGAAAAAGAAAGAATTGCAATTCTAAAGCTAATTGCTGAATACAATCCATTTTTGCTTGATGTGGAATTTAATTCTATCAAGAAAAACAAATCACTTGTCAACTACCTGAAAAAAACAAAGACTCCTGTACTTGTTTCATGGCATGACTTTAAAAAAACACCACCCGTATTGACACTAAACAAAATGCTAAGCCAGATGGCCAAATTCTCAAAAAATGTTAAAATTGTCACCAATGCAAAATTTGTTGAAGATCCAGCGCATGTATTGTCGCTTTATGCAAGAGTTTCAACGATAAACTTGATTGCATTTTCAATGGGAGAATATGGTCGAATATCACGAATTCTTTGCCTATATCTTGGCAGTCCCTTTACCTATGTTTCTCTTGGAAAGCCAATTGCTCCAGGACAGTTTAGTTTAACGGAAGTCAAATCAATTGTAGGTAAAGTTTAGAGTTTAAATGAATCGTTCTTCTGAAAAAAACTGATGACAAAAACTTATGCTGTTATCGGGGATCCTATTGATCATTCATTATCACCAAACATTCACAATGCAGCTTTTAGGGAATTAGAACTTGATTGTACTTACATTGCATATAGAATACCAAAAGGAGAGTTAGAAGAAGGACTGGAAGCACTAAAAAAAATAAAAATTTCTGGATTTAATGTAACAATTCCACACAAAATTGAGATAATGAAGTATCTGGACAAAGTTGATGAAGATTGTAGTCTTATTGGTGCATCAAATACAGTTTCAAACAATGATGGAGAGCTAAAAGGTTACAATACTGATATGGACGGATTTTTAGAACCAATAAAGAGAAAAGACATTGCTATTGATGGAGCTAAAGTATTGTTATTGGGAGCAGGTGGAGCAGCAAGAGCAATTGTTGCTGGGTTTGCAAAAGAAAAAGCGGGTTCAATAACAATTGCAAATAGAACAAAAGAAAATGCATCTACATTAGCACAGTTTGCGCACAAAATTGGTATTAATGCAAATGGAATTTCATTAGATGAGATTGGTAATTCTCTTTCAGATTACAAATTCATTGTTAATGCCACCTCAATCGGATTAAAAAATGAACAAACACCATTACCAGTTGAAACAATTAACCAAGATTCCATTGTTTATGATATTGTTTACAAACCTATGAACACTGATCTTATCAAAAAATCAAAACAAAAAGGAGCAACTGTAATCTATGGATATGAAATGCTACTTGGACAAGCTGCTAGAGCATTTGAAATTTGGCATGAAACTAAAGCACCTTATGAAGCTATGAAAAAAGCCATTCTTGGAGGATTTTGATGTCTAAAGTTAAGGCCACAGTACATGGGGCCATTTCTATTGTAAATGCAATAGCAACTGGGAAAGGTGCCACATTAGGAATTAGTCCAAAAGTTGAAGCCACAATAGAGTCAGTCCCAGGTTCAGGATTATCGATAAAATCAGATAGTCAGAGTATTAGTTCTAAATTAATTTCTAAAACCATAGAAAAAATCGTATCAAACAAACATCTTTCTGAAACAAAATTAAATCTTTCATTAGATTCAGAAATTCCTACAGGTTACGGATTAAAAAGTTCAAGTGCAATTTCATCTGCTGTTGCTCTAGCTGCAGCAAAATTATTTAAACAGAAAATTGATGATTCAAAAATTCTACTTGCAGGAGTTAATGCATCAATTGAGACCAAAGTTAGTCTTACTGGAGCATATGATGACGCATGTGCGTGTTACTATGGAGGATTCATGGTTACAGATAACTATAAACGAAAAATCATTAGCTCAAAAAAAGCTCCAACCAATCTTAAGGTTGTAATTTTCATTCCAAAATCAAGAAAACGTGGTAACATAAAAAAATTGAAGACTTTGGATTCAGTTTTTGAAAGAGCGTGGAATTTTGCAAAAAATTCTGATTATTGGAATGCAATGATTCTAAATGGATTTGCTACATCTTCCATATTGAATTCTGATCCAAGATTAATTACAAATTTAGTTGAAAAGGGAGCCATTGGTGCATCAATCTCCGGAAATGGTCCATCGATAGCTGCAGTTACAAAGGAATCAAACATTTCAGCAATAAAGAAGGTCTTTTCATCTTTAGAGGGAAAAGTAAGTGTTGCTGAAATAAACAATAAACGAGCTGAAGTTCATGAATTGTAAAGTAGAAAAGGCAAAAATTTCTGGCAAAATAGTTTGTCCTCCTAACAAAAGTTATACTCACAGAGCCGTATTTTTGGCGTCACTTGCAAAAGGCAAAAGTACAATTGAAAATTTTTTGCATTCAGCAGATACAAATGCAACAATTGAGGCTTGTAAAAAATTTGGTGCAAAAATTGAAGAAGATGATAACATTCTAGTAATCAATTCTGATTCAATAATTAATGCATCAGCAATTGATGCGGCTAACTCAGGGACAACGATCAGAATTGCCACAGCAATTGCTAGTTTAGCTGAGGGAAAATCGATCCTTTCAGGAGATGTTAGCCTTAATCAAAGACCCATGAAACCTTTGCTTGATGCTTTGGAATCAATGGGTGCTAAATGCACATCAAATGATGGTAAGCCGCCAGTTGAGGTTTCTGGAATAATTAAAGGGGGCAAAGTATCCATCCCTGGCAATATTTCTAGTCAATTTATTTCCGCTTTATTGATTGCAGCCCCATTATCAAAAAATGGAGTAGATTTGAATATTGAAGGGGAGCTCGTTTCAAAACCATATCTTGATGCAACTATTTCCATAATGAAAAAATTTGGAGTTTATGTAAAAACAGAAATTCCTTACAAAAAATATTCAACAAATAATCAAACATACAATCCTACTTCGGTTACAATTCCATCAGACTTTTCCAGTTTAGCTTTACTTTTATCAGCTGCTGTTTTAATTGGAGACAATTTACAAATCAAAGCTACTATGAGTGATTTGCCACAAGGTGATGAATATTTTATTGAGATTTTAAAAAAATTAGGAGTGGATGTGAACATTAATGGGGATATTATTACTGTAAAATCACCAGAAAAATTAGATGGGGGAAAATTTGATCTTAGTAATACTCCTGATCTTTTACCGCCATTATCTATTCTTTCATTAAAAACATCAAACGCTGTTGAGATTTTTAATGTAAAACATGCAAGATATAAGGAAACAGATAGAATTGCTATACTTGCAAGAGAACTACAAAAATTAGGAATCAAAGTAGAAGAAAGAGATGATGGATTGGTTTTACATTCTGTTGATGTTTTTAATGGTGCAAACCTAAATTCAGAAAATGATCATAGGTTGTTTATGGCTTTTTGTATTGTAGGAATGTATGTTGGCAATTGTACAGTTTCAGATTCAGAGTCAGTAAACGTCTCTTATCCTAATTTCATCAATGATATGAATGCCGTAGGTGGAAAAATAAACTAGTCGCATAATGAATTATAAGCATCATGAAATGTAACTAAATTATTGTCTGGAAGTTCTATTGGTAAACGACTAGTTTTAACAAGTTTTGGAGAAAGTCATGGTAGTTGTGTCGGTGCTGTTTTAGATGGCTGTCCTGCAGGATTGGACCTACAAGAAAAAGATATTCAAAAAATGCTTGATTTAAGACGTCCAGGTCAATCAGTAATCACTACCCAAAGAAAGGAAGGAGACAAAGTCGAAATTCTTTCAGGAGTTTTTAGAGGACACACAACGGGTGCACCAATAACTATGATAATTTGGAATAAAGATCAAGATTCTCGTGCATATGATAGTCTAAAGACGAAACTAAGACCAGGACATTCAGATTTTCCAGCTATGATGAAGTACAAGAAACAAAATGATTATCGAGGGGGAGGAAGATTCTCAGGACGATTAACCGCAACTCACGTAATGGGAGGTGCAATTGCACGAAAGTTGCTCAAAGTTACATTGGGGATTGAAACAAATTCTTACACTATTCAAATTGGAAAGACCCGGATGACAAAAACACCTTCTGAAAAAATGCTAAAATCAATTTATTCAAATGATGTTAGATGTCCTGATTCAACTTCTGCAAAAAAAATGAAAACTGCAATTCTTGCTGCACGAAAAAAAGGAGATTCTCTTGGTGGAATTATAGAATCCGTTACAACTAATCTACCAGTAGGAATTGGTGAGCCAATTTTTGATTCCATTGAATCAGATATTAGCAAGGCAATATTTTCAATTCCTTCTGTAAAAGGAGTAGAGTTTGGTTCAGGATTTGAAGGTTCTAGTACTTTTGGATCACAAAATAATGATCTATACATTATGAAAAAAGGAAAAATCGTTACAAAAACAAACAATGCAGGAGGAATTTTAGGTGGATTATCTACAGGAATGCCAATTGTATTGCGTGTAGCTTTCAAACCTGCATCTTCTATTTCAAAAAAACAAACGACGGTAGACATTAGAACAAAAAAATCCACAGTTTTGAAAGTTGAAGGACGGCATGATCCTTGTGTTGTACCAAGAGCACCTCCAGTAGTTGACTCTATGGTTTCTCTTACTATTGCAGATCTTGCGTTACAAGGCGGCTTCATAAAACCAGTTCTCTAAAAATGTCAGACATAGACCAATTACGCAACAAAATGGATGAGATTACACTCGAGATGGTCAAGTTGTTGCAGACTAGAATGGAAATTGCAAAAGAGATTGGAGAGATTAAAAAAAATCTAGGCAAGAAAGTGACAGATGAGACTCGTGAGGAGAACTTGAGAAGCAAAGTAGTTTCCCTATGCAAAGAGTTGGGTTTAGAAGACACAGTAGGGACAAAATTTCTAAATTTTCTACTCAATGAATCTGTAAAGGTTCAATCATCAGAAAAACAAACACATCTTTCAATTTTTCTCAAAGCAAAATCGCTTGAGGAGCAAGGGAAAAAAATAATTCACATGGAAGTTGGTGAGCCAGATTTTCTTCCGCCAAAAGAAGTAAAGATTGCTCTTGAACAAGTGTATGACCAAGGGTTTACAAAATATGGACAAGCTAAAGGTTTGCCACAACTACGTTCAGCTTTGGCAAAAAAAATGTCGGCAGATTATAGTGCAAATGTAAAGCAAGAAAACATCCTTGTATCTCCTGGTGGACGGTTTTCAGTATTTTTAGCTATTTCCACTTTATTGAATCCTGGCGACGAAATTATTGTTATCGAACCAGCTTGGCCAGCATACAAAGATTGTGCATTAAACGCCGGAGTTAAGGTAAGATCAATTCAGACAACACTTGACAGTAAATGGGAACCAAATATTTCACAAATTCAAGATGCAATAAACTCTAACACCAAAATGATAGCATTAAACTATCCAAATAACCCAACAGGAAAAATTTTACCAACAGATTTACAGGATCAAATAGTTAATCTTGCAAAAGAAAATAGATTGTATGTACTCAGTGATGAAATTTATTCACAATATGCATACAAAGATTGGAAAAGTGTTCTATCATACAATTATGAAAAAAGTATAGTTACCCAGTCTTTTTCAAAATCACATGCAATGACTGGATTTAGAATTGGTTTTGCAATATCTGATGAAAAAATTATAGAAAAAATGTCAAAACTTGAAGCATTGTGTTTGACAAATGTTTCGGAACCAATTCAATATGTGGCACTAAAAGCGTTGAATGCAGATACTTCCAATAACACAAATATCGTAAAATCCAGACTAGAAGTATTGATAAAAAAAGCTAAAGAGATTGGACTTGATTTTGTGGAGCCAGATGGTTCAATGTACCTATTCACAAAAGTTCCAAAGGCTGGTTTTGATGGAACAGAATTTGCAAATTCTCTTTTAGAAAAAGGGTTGGCAGTTGCACCAGGAGGAGGATTTGGAGACTATAAGGACTACATCAGAATTTCTGCCTGTCAAGACGAAAAGGAACTAATTGAAGGCATGTCTATACTACAAGATATTCTAAAGGAGTAAGAATGGCAAAAAAAATTACAATAATTGGAGCTGGAGGAAAAATGGGGCAATGGTTTGCCAAATTTTTTTCTGAAAGTGGGTTTGAAGTAACAGGTTTTGATGCAGAAGCAAAAATTTCTGGGAAATCAATAATTAAATCAGATTCACTTGTTGGAGCAATTTTAAACACTGATTATGTAATTTTGTGTACGCCGACAAGAAGAACACCAGAAATTATTAGATTAATTGCAAAAGAAATGAAACGTGGAACATATCTAATTGAAATTTCATCACAAAAATCTAAAACAATTTCTGCACTTTCAAAAATGCCATCAAAAATTAATCCAATTTGTATTCATCCAATGTTTGGACCAGGTACAAAGAAAATTAAAGGCAAAAATATTATTTCAGTACCAGTTAAAGATGCAAAAAAAGAATTATCCGTTGCAAGATCACTTTTTCCTGGTGCAAATTTTGTAACCATAGATGCGGCAGAACACGACAAAAAAATCGCAGTCATTCTAGGATTAACTCATTTGATGAATGTAGTTTTTGCAAACATATTATCAAAAGATGAAAAAATTTCATTAACTGAAAAAATGTCAGGAACTACATTTAAGGTACAAAAGATTCTTGCAGAGAGCATCATGACAGAATCTCCAGAACTAATTGAGACTATTATAGCAAATCCAGAAATAAGAAGATCTGCAGAAGAGTTTTGGAAGGACATAGGTCGTTTACTTACTGCTGTTCAAGAGGGCAAAACAGAAGAAGTGGTAACTTATATTAAATCGTGTCAAGATAGATTGGAAAAAAATACAAGCTTAGAAACATCTTACAAAAAGCTTACATCGATGGTTAACGCAATTGAAAAGAAGTAATCATCATGCGTTCAACCAAAATTGTTACTTCATTTATTATTAATAATGAAAAATTTCTTCTCCTAAAGAGAAGTGAGAAAGTAAAAAGCATGAAGGGTTTGTGGGCTGGAATAAGTGGAATAATTGAAAAAAATGAAGAGCCTCTTAAACGAGCAAAAATTGAAATTTTTGAAGAACTTGGAATAAAAGATGATCAGATAAAATTGTTAAAAGCTGCAAAACAAATCCGAGTAGTATCACCTCAATACAAAAACCACGAATGGGAAATTTTTCCATTTTTGTTTGAAGCAAACAATCCTAAAATCAAACTAAATTGGGAAAATTCAGAGTATAAATGGATTACAGCAAGAGATCTTAATAATTTTAAAACAGTTCCAAATTTAGAAAAAGTACTACTTAGTTTGTTGTAGGTTTTCAGTTTCTTTTTGATATTTTCTTTGTTGCGGCAACATAAGATAGACACATGCACCACCACACATCGTACAAGGAACGTTATTTCCAGGATGTTGTCCGGTTCTGCTGTGAATTTTTGCAGCTTCCTCAGGATCAATTGAGAGTGCTAATTGTTTTTCCCAATCAAGTGTACGACGAGCTTCAGTCATTTTCATGTCCCATTTTATTGCTTTATCTCTAAGTTTTACCAAATCACCAGCATGTGCTGCTATTCTATATGCAATCAGTCCAGCTTTTACTTCCTCTGCATTTGGAAGTGCAAGATGTTCTGAAGGGGTAAGATAACACAATAAATCGACACCTTCGCTTGCTGAAACTGCAGCTCCAATTGCACTTGCAATATGATCGTGACCAGATGCAACATCAGTAACTAAAGGACCAAGCACATAGTATGGCACATCACCTATCATGGATTTTGCTAATCTAACATTTGCTGCTACTTCATTTAGTGGTACATGTCCTGGGCCTTCAACCATCACTTGTACATCTTTTTCATGCGCCCGCTTTGTCAACCGAGAAACATTGATCATCTCCTCAACTTGAAGTTCATCGTGTGAATCTAAAATTGATCCAGGTCTTAGAGCATCACCTAGACTAAAAGTCACATCATATTTTCTTGCCATCTCAATCAGATAGTCATAGTGTGAAAAGTATGGATTTTCTTTGTCATATTTGAGCATCCATGCTGCAGTGATTGTTCCGCCTTTGCTTACTACTCCGCCATGTCGTTGAACCTTTAGAATTCTTTTTGCAATATCTTTGGTAATTCCAGCATGAATTGTGGTGTAATCTACGCCATCTTTGGCATTATTTTCAAACGCATTTAAAAAATCATCTTCAGATAAATCAATTGGATTTTTGTGAACTTCAACTCCATGATTATATGCTTCATAAATTGGAACTGTTCCAAACGTAACATGAGCCACATCAAGTAGTTTTTTTCTTATTTCTCTAACATCGCCACCATCACTTAAATCCATAATTGTGTCGGTGTGATATTTTACAGCAACTTTTGCTTTCTCAATCTCTTCTTCTAGATTTACATTCAAGGTTGATGTTCCAATGTTTACGTTAACTTTAGTTTTCAGACCTTTTCCTATTCCAACGTTATGAATTTTCTGAGGCCTTACATTATTACTAGGAATTATTATTGAGCCCTTTGCAATTTTTGGAATTAACCAATCTAAAGTTACATCTTCATCTTTTGCAACTATTTTCATTTGTTCTGTTGCGACACCACGTCTGGCTGCACTCATTTGAGTTGTCATGGTAAATTATTACTTTAAGCCGGATTTAAACAATCACGACTAAACAAAAACAATAATGATCGCCAAAAAAATGCCACTATATTGCTATTTTGGATCGTTGTTATATGATAGATCGCCGTATATTATTGGGATAGGTATGAGGATGATTAAAGAATGCAGACATTGTGGAAGAGAATATCAAGGAATGAGTTCAGCTTTTTGTTCAGATAAATGTGCAACAGAAGCATCTTAACACATTAAAAAATTTCAGAAAAAATTGATTAGATTATTAACAATAGTTTTTCATGAAATAAAGTGAATGTAATTTCAATTGGCGGGTCTGACCCTTCTTCAGGAGCAGGAATACAAAATGATGTTAAAACGATCTCATCATTAGATGGAAATTGCTTTACCGTAATAACTGCAATTACTAGCCAAAATACAAGTAAGTTTTCTAGTGTTGAACCAATTTCTCCAAAAATGATTGCAAGCCAACTTGATTCTATTTTATCTGATTTTAAAATAGATGCAATAAAGATTGGAATGGTTTACAATTCTAGCATTATCAAAGCTATCTGGTCAAAATTACGAAAAATGTCAATTCCTATTGTTCTTGATCCTGTGATAAAATCAACTACTGGAGGGGTTTTGATGACCCCAAGTTCCATTTCTGATTACAAAAAATTGCTAATTCCATTAGGATATGTAATTACTCCAAACAGATCAGAGGCAGAGATATTATCAGGAATCAAGATAAGAGCAAAAAAAGATTTAGAAATTTGTGCAAAAAAAATTAGAAGGTTTGGAACAAAAAATGTCATAATTACTGGCATTCAATTTAGTAAAGACAAGGTTGGCGACTTTATCTTAGAGGATAAACAATCCAGTTATATTTCTAGTAAAAAAATATCAAAGAAAAATCATGGAAGCGGTTGTACTTTTTCTTCCACACTAGCATTTTGTATTTCAAATGGAAAAAATATTATTGATTCTTCAAAGTTTGCTCAAGAATATACTACTCAATCAATTAGAAATGCTGAAAAAATTGGAAAGGGAGTATTGATAACAAAAATAAAAAATGATCCTATTCAAACAGATCTTAAAAATTCAGTAAAACGATTTGCACGAATCAAAAATGTTCATTTGTTAATTCCTGAAGTTCAGACTAATTTTGTTTTTTCAAAAAAACATCCAAAATTAAAAAAAGATGTTATGGGTATTTCTGGAAGAATTGTTAAAGATGGAAAAATAGTTCAAGTTGTGGGTAATTTTGAATATGGAGGTTCAAAACATGTTGGAAATGCAGTAATTACAATTAGCAAAAAATTTCCTACTATTCGTTCTGCAGTTAATATCAAATTTAATGAAAAAACTGTTAAAAAATTTCAAAAAAAAGGATTTATTGTCTTAAGCTATGATCGTAAAAAAGAACCATCGAAAACAAAAACTGAAGAAAATTCTACAATTTTATGGGGCATAAAAAATGCAATTAGGAATGTTTCTAAACCACCAGATGTTATTTACCATAAAGGGGATTTGGGAAAGGAACCAATGATTTTGGTTTTTGGTAAAACACCTAATGAGGTAGTAGAAAAAATTTTGAAATTGGTTTAATTTTGATTTTAGTTCGAGACAAATCTATACTGTAACATAAATAGTCATTTTTCAAATACAACCTCGTGAAAGCTGTTATTCTGGCAGGCGGGTTAGGTACAAGACTGCAACCTTACACTACGTTTATGCCAAAACCCATGTTGCCGTTAGGTGAAAAACCACTTTTAGAGCATCTAATAGATTGGAATAGAAAAAACGGAATCAAGTCAAGTGTATTATGTGTTAGTTATTTAAGAAAAACTATTGAAGATTATTTTGAAGATGGAAAAAGATTTGGCGTTAAAATAGAATATGCGATTGCAAACAGACCACTTGCAACTGCTGGTCAATTAAAAACAGCAGAAAAATTCATTGACGATACTTTTGTTTGTATGT
>JBHIUX010000008.1:0-19301 GCA_042138065.1 Nitrosopumilaceae archaeon | reverse complement strand
CAGCAGCAGGATATATCCCAGATGCCAGAGTTCAAGTTGAAAATGCCAGATTTTTTTCACAAGGAAACAAGCTAAACTATGATGAATCGGTTGAGGTTGAAACTGTTGCAAAACACCTGGCTGACCAATGTCATCAGTTTACACAATATTCTGGCGTAAGACCATACGGCGTTGCATTAATCATTGCCGGAGTTGATCAAAAAGGCGAATCAATTTACATTACCGATCCAAGTGGAACCTTTGTCCCATATGCTGCAATTGCTATTGGAGCAGGAGCAGATGAGGTTAATGACTTTTTGGAAAAAACCTACAATGAAGATATGAGTTTAGAAGATGCAGCGGCACTTGCAGTTGCTGCAATTAATCTAAAGGCAGAAGTTAAAGATGGAGCTAAAAACATCAAGATGGCAAAGATTACAAACGACAAAAAAATTCTTGAAAAAATTTCAGATAGTGATCTGGAAAAATATGCACAGATAGCTAGCCAGAAATTCAAACAAGATTAATTTTGTTCTTTATTTCTAATGTGTGAACAAATACAAATTAATCATCATTTAGTAAAGTGTGTCATATGGGTCTAGGAAGTTATTGGGGAGAAGTTATTGATGTTCTGCGAGATATTATCCCAGTATATGATAAGGTAAATTCTGCAATATCACTTGGCAAAGATGTAGAGCACAGAAATAGAGGAATCAGTGGGAGGGTTTTGCCTGGAAATAGAATTCTTGATGCAGGTTCTGGTTTTGGAAACATGTCAAAGACTGCATCAGAACTTTGTGACGGAAATGTTTCAATAACTTTGTACGATCCATTGGTTCCAATGCTAAAAAACACAAGCAGGTTATTTGACAAGGCTCCTGACCTTTCCAGTGGAGTCTTTGAGCACATTCCATTCAAAGATGACCAATTTGATGCTGTTTTATGTGGATACTCACTTCGTGATGCAATTAATCTTAGAATTGCAATTTCTGAAGTTCATAGAGTTTTGAAAAAAGGAGGTAGATTTGTTATAGTTGATCTTGGAAAGCCAGACTCTGCAATTGTAAGACTTGGTGTTTCATTTTATCTGAGATTGATTCTTCCCATTGTTGCATTTGCGGCAGGAGGAAAGCTTGGTCTAAAGTTTGGAACACTTTATGGAACATACAAACGCTGGCCCCAAAACAAAAAACTCGAATCATTGTTGAAAGAGAAGTTTTCCAAAGTAGAGTTTGATAAAGATCTTATGGGTGGGGCAATAATTGTTGCAGCATACAAATGAAGAAAACCCTGATTTTTGTTAATCTGGTAGCAGTTCTCATAGGGATTTCCTATGGAATGCATGGTCCAATTCTTCCAGTTTTTGCAAAAAATGTAATTGATGCATCTTATGCTGAACTTGGGCTGATTGGATTTGCAAATTTCATCCCATACATGTTCATCCCATTGTTTGTTGGATTTTTGTTGCACCGATTCAACAGCGGATATCTTCTTTCAGTTGGTGTAGTAATCAACTCAGCTGCAATCTTTCTTCTATCTATTGCAGAGTCGGTTCCTGAAATTATGGGATTTAGAGTTTTAACAGGAATTGCACATGCATTTTTCTGGCCTCCAAGTGAATCTATCATCTCGCAAGAAAGCTCAGGACATCAAAGAGTCAGAAACATCTCTTGGTTTACAGGATTTTTTGTTGCCGGATTTATGATTGGTCCTCTTTTAGGAAATATTTTTCTTGAAGATGTTGAATCATCGTATAGATTTCTGTTTCAAATTTCATCATATGTTCTGATATCAGCAATTTTGTTTTCAATGTTAGTTTCAAGAGGAAGAGTAAGAAATGACGAAGATACTTTTTCTCTTTCGTCATTAAAGCAGATGTTTAAATTTCCAGAAGTAATTACAATGCTAGTTTACTGCACAGCATCATTTGGAATGATTTTGACAGTGTTTCCTGCATTTCTAAATGATCGTTCAATGTCAGGAAATGATATTTTGATATTGTATTTTATTTTTGGAATTTCTAGATTAGCGGCATTAGCTTTAGGTGAATTTTTTGCTAAAAGAACAAGCTTGACTTTGATTGGGGCAACTTTTGCAATTGCATTTGGTTTGATAATTGCTTTTTCGGCAGACTCTATCATTGAATTTGCAGCATCTATGTTGTTGATGGGATTTGGTTTTAGCATATTTTTCCCATTAACACTTGAAATTGTTCTCTCTAAAACAAAAAGTGAAATTCACCATACCCTCATTGGCGCATATGAAACAACTTTTGGTATTGGATGGGTCATTGGACCAGTCGCAGCTGGCTTAATTTCAGAATTTTCAGAAATCAGTACTCCATATTTTGTGTTCTTTGTTCTAGGTCTTGGAATTGCAGCCATGTCCATAGCAAAGAGAAAATCCTTAGAGCCTAGAAAAGCCATCGGATAGAAAAAAGAATCAATGTTGAAACCTTTAATTTTAGATCTTGATAAAAATAACACGTGCTAGAAAATACTCTAAACGTTGCAGGAAGCGAATGGATAATCATAATTTTTGTAGCACTTGTTTTGATTTTAGGCACAAACAAGCTACCTGAAGCCGCAAAAAAGTTCGGAAAAGCAGTAAATGAATACAACAAAGCAAAAAACGGCATTGAAGAACAAATGAAAGACTATACTAGTGAGAATTTGAAAATTGATGGTCCTGTTGAGAGTGAAAGACAAAAGCTAGAGATGATTGCAAAAAACCTAGGCGTTGAACCAAAAAACAAAACTGATGATGAGCTTCGAAGTTTAATTTCATCAAAAATAGGAAAACATGAAGATTCTGTATCAAAAAATTAAATTTCCCTATTTGGTAATTGGCACTAGTTTACGCATAAAAGATGTAACACATTTGTTATACAATGTAACAAAACGATATGACAATTAATCAACTTTATTTATTAAAAATGATTTCAAAATAATATGCAATCACGGGCAATATTGACAAAGTATGGAACAGCACTAGTTCCTTTATTCAGTGAGATAGACTCTCTTGTAAAAAATGCTGCAAAAGAGGACCGAAATGAACTAAGCGAGGAAGAAGTAGCACATGTTCTAAAAATTTCAGGTCGAATGGTTCACGAATTAAGGAAAGAGCTTGAAAAGGACTTTAAAGAAGAGTAAATTCAGACAAAAATTATTTTTTTAAACGATATACATTTTTGTCTAGTCGTTTTTTTGCAAAATTATAATATTTTTTAACAATTTCATATCCTAGATACTTTCTTCCCATGGATTTGCTAATTACGGCAACTTGTCCTGAACCCAAAAAAGGATCCAAAATTACATCGTTTTTTTTGCTAGAATATTGGAGAATTTTTTCAATTAATTCTGCCGGTAATTTAGTTGGAGTTTTTTCATCTCCAGTCCAATATTCTCTTTTGATATTCCAAACATCTTCTTTGTCTTTGTAATGAAGACTACGTCCTTCCTTTGTCTTTGATGTTTTTTTGAACCTTGAAAATGGATAGAATTTTCTTTTCTTTGGGTTTTTGCAAACATAAAGACAGTGATAATGTGAGGTAACAAACTTCTTTTTTGTGACAACACCGAATTGGTATTTCCAAATAATGTGATTTACAGTAACAAATCCAACATCATCCAAGGCCATCAAAATGTCTTTTAGATTATTCCATCCAGAAAAGACATACATGCTTCCAGAATCCTTTAAAATTCTAAATGCTTCTGCCATCCAGCTATAAGTAAAATCATAGTAATCTTCTGGTTTGATTTCGTTGTATCCCTTGATTACTCTAGAAGCAGTTCTGTTATAATTTGCCTTTGTATCTTTGAAATTTATTGCAAACGGGGGATCGGTTATAACTAGATCAATAATTTTTGGAGGAAGTTCAATCATTCCTAGAATGCAATCACTGTTGTAAATTTTGTTAGTTGGAATCTTTTTCAAGTTTAGCTCTTCTAAGATCTACTTGTTTAATAATGTCCTTTTCCTTGAGTGAAATTTTTTGTGTGGCTATCTATGAGGAATTTTACTTTTTACTCGGTTTACTTGAGCCATTTCTTCTTTGAGATGTTTTGCAAGCATTCTTTCATGCTCTTTTTTGTGTTTCCAATAAACATTCATTACTGCTTGTCGTGTCTTGGCTCGCTTGAGTGCTGTTTGAAATTTCCTATGACTTGCAGCCACTGCTTTTGTGTATCCAGCTTCTGCCATGAATACTCCGATACAAAAACAATAGATAAACTTTGTTTGTTAAAGGGTGGAGCAGGGCTACAGCTGTCTGATCGCTTTCATCAAACATGTTTGCATACCAAACAATAAATTCAAAATACTATGTAGTAAAACATGAAATATCCCTGTCCAAAATGCAAATCTAATTTAGAGATCCAAAAGACGTTTAATAAAAAAATTGTAATTTCATGTAACAAGTGCGGTCTTCAGGATATTTTAGACCATGTGAGAAATCCAGATGAGGTATACCTAGAATTTCTAAATCGATTTGACAAGGGTAAGCTTCCAGACAAAGACCAGATTAAGGATGGCCTAAAACAGGAGGGAATCATTCGTCATGAAGTAGAAATAGAAGCAATGATTGGAAAAAACAAACCTGATTCTCTTACAAAAAATGTACTGTTTTCAAAAAAAGACTATGTTTCTCACTATAAGACAATAAAAAAACCAAATCCTGTTATGGGCTCTAACGTTGAAGATGTTGGTCTTGGAAAAGAGATTTCATCTCACCTAAAGGAAATCGGAATTACAAGGTTTTACAAATTTCAGGAAGAAGCAATAAAGGAAATCTTCTACGGAAATAATGTCATAATCGAAGCGCCAACTGCTTCAGGAAAAACTGAAGCATTTCTTATTCCAATAATTCAAAAAATAAGAAATGAAAATCTGTCTGGAAAGGTTTCAGCCTTGTTCGTATATCCTACAAAGTCTCTGGCGCGTGATCAATATCCCAAAATTCTTGCGTTTGCAGAAAAAATTGGAATAAATGTTGCAGTGTTTGATGGAGATACAAAACAGATAGAGCGAGCTAAAGTTTTAGAAGATCCTCCTCACATAATTGTAACAAATTTTGATGTCTTACATTATCACATGATGTATCAAACAAAATTTGCATCACTGCTTAGCAGTGTAAGATTTTTAGTGACAGATGAGGCTCATGTGTACTCTGGAATATTTGGTTCCAATGTTCACTATATCATTAAAAGATTAAAGAGACTATCAAATAAAATCCAGTTTATTGCAGCCTCTGCAACATTGGATAATGCTGTAGATTTTTGTGAGAAACTTTTTGGAGTTTCAATGAAATTGATTCAAGGTTCAGGTAACAAAAGTGAAACGGATTTTGTAATGTTGTTTCCATCATTAAGAACACAGCGTGCATTAATGGTAGATTTGATAAAAAAATTAACTGACAATAATCACAAAACAATGGCCTTTAGTAATTCGCATAGAAATTCTGAGCTTTTAGCTATGCAAGCAAAAAAACAAAAAGTAGACATCAAGGTTCACCGTGCAGGTCTAATGGCAAATTATAGAAAAGCAGTAGAGCGTGATTTCAAACAGGATTCTCTTTCTGCAATTTCTTGCACACCAACTCTCGAGTTGGGAATAGATGTTGGAAATGTAGATGGGGTTATCTCTGCCACCATACCTGTTAACAGATTGATTCAAAGGATAGGGCGTGCTGCAAGAAAAGGCCAACGGGGATATGCGTTTTTGGCTCTAGGAAATGACCCGATTTCTCAATATTACAAAAATCATCCTGATGATTATTTTGATGATATAGAACGGACTTACATTGATCCAAAAAATCCGTTTGTTGAAGAATTTCACGTAATTGCAATGGCGTGCGATAAACCAATCTCAAAGCACGAACTCAAGGAACATCGAGAGGTCATTGAACGCCATGTCAAAGATGGCTTGCTAGTTTTACAAGAAAATCGTTACATTCCAAATCTTGAAAAGATCAAAGCCATGCTTGAAGAATATTCTATCAGAGGAATTGGAAAATCAATTGATATTTTTCTAGATAAAAGAAAGGTCGGCGATAGGATTCTTCCCATTGCATTAGAGGAATTACATAAAGATGGAATTTACTTTTTGGCAGGAATTAGATACAAAGTAAAACAATTTGATTATCCAGAAAAAAATTATGCTAAACTAGAAAGAATCCCAAGAGACTATCCATATTATACAAAGGCCTTAACAGAGGAATGGCCAACAATAGAAACGGTATATGAAAAAAGAAAGGCATTTGGCCTTGAAATAGCATTTTGTAAATTACATATTAAAAAATCTGTTTATGGATACGCAAACATTGAGATTGGTCAAGAGGTTGCACAAGGAAAGAGAGTCTTGCTTGAAAAACCACTAGAATATGACTTTGTAACAAAGGGAATTGTGTTTCATGCTCCAAGACCACTTGATGAAATTAAAAAATCAGAAGATGAGGAGTATGTTGAAGCCAGTGGTTATCATGCAACTGAGCATGTTGTTATTGAAGGAAGCAATATGATTACTGGTGGGGTTTCTCAAGACTTGGGAGGAATATCACTTGGAACATCTGGTTTGATCTTCATTTATGATGGTGCGATTGGTGGAAATGGGGCAAGCAAAGCACTTTATGATAGATTTGAGAAAGCATTAGAGCGTAGCATGTACATTGTAAAAGAATGTCCCTGCAAAAATGAGGCAGGATGTCCAAGATGCACCTTTTCCTATAGATGTGGAAATAACAATGAATATCTGCACAAACATTCTTCTCTTGAGGTGTTTCAGAGAATAATTGATGGAGAAGAAACTGTTCTTGAAGACCCAACTGAAGGAGATAGACCACTTGTTTAAGATAATTTTAGCAGCCATTGTAATTCTTAGTTTTTCTGTAACAGGTGTATCTGCTCAAAATTATCAAGTTGAAACAGTTGCAGAAAATTTAGAAGTTCCATGGGCAATTGCTTTTGCACCTGATGAAAGAATCTTTGTTACAGAAAGAACAGGTCAGCTCAGAGTAATAGAAAATGGAGTTTTAAATCCAGACCCCATGACGGTTTTAGATGTAGGTGGAATAGAGGGAGGGCTTTTAGGTATTGCACTTGATCCAAACTTTGAAGAAAATCACTATGTCTATCTATACTATACATACAATGATTTTCTTTCAACATTTAACAAACTCTCTCGCTTTACTGAATTTGAAAACAAACTTGTTGATGAAAAAGTTTTGTTAGATAAAATCCCAGGTGGACCATTTCATGATGGAGGAAGAATAAAGTTTGGTCCTGATGGAAAGTTGTATGTAACAACTGGTGAAGCTGGAAATTCCGCACTGGCTCAAGACCTTGATTCACTTGGTGGAAAAATTCTTCGAATAAATTCTGATGGAACAATTCCAAATGATAATCCGTTTGATGATTCACCGGTGTATTCATTTGGACACCGTAATCCACAAGGAATTGACTGGGATCCTGTTACTGGAAAACTTGTAGCTACAGAACATGGTCCTTCTGGGGAGAAGGGATTTGCGCATGATGAGGTGAATGTTATAGATTCCGGAAAAAATTATGGCTGGCCTGACATTGTTGGGGATGAAATAAAAAATGGTTTAGAATCACCGCTATTGCATACGGGAGATGAAACATGGGCACCATCTGGTGCAACATTTTACAATTCGGATAATATTGCAGAATGGGAAAATAATTTCTTTATTGGAACATTACGAGGAAACCATCTTAGAATGTTAGACTTGGATGTAGAAAACAATCAGGTTCTATCAAGCGAATCTTTGTTTTCAGAATTTGGAAGATTAAGAGACGCAAGTATGGGTCCTGATGGAAATCTCTACATTATGACTAGCAATCGTGACGGACGAGGCTCGCCTGCACCAAATGATGATAGAATTCTAAAAATTCTGCCAATGATTATTCCACAAATAGCTTATTTTCCACCACCATTAAAGCAAATGTCTCAAGGAACCTCACCTGAAAATGTAACATGTACTGAAGGACTAGAACTTGTTTTGAAAAAATCAAATGGGTTACCAGCTTGCGTGAAACCATCAAGTGTTGAAAAATTAATTGAAAGGGGTTGGGCAATTCACGTTCTACCAGATTATAATTCTCAAAACAACAATTCAGAAATTTTTGAAGAAGGAAAGTATGAAGTAAAATCTGAATTTGTAAATTACTTTGAAGACACTGAAGGATATTTAGCTAGACCGATAATGGATGGAGATTTTCCTGGAATTGTTATGATTCATGAATGGTGGGGATTAAATGAAAACATCAAAGAGATGGCAGAAAAACTTGCTTCTCATGGTTATGTAGTTCTTGCAGTTGACTTGTACAATGGCAAAGTTGCAACAACCGCAGATGAAGCAAGACAGTATATTGGTTCTTTTGATTCAGAAGTTGGAGTTGAAAACATGAATTCTGCAGCATCTTACCTTCTAGAAAACAATGAATCTGAAAAACTTGCCTCTATTGGATGGTGTTTTGGCGGAGGACAATCACTCAATCTTGCATTGAGTAACGATGACATGGATGCAACCGTGATTTATTATGGACAGTTAGTTTCTGATACTGAAAGTCTATCATCAATAAAATGGCCAGTGCTTGGAATTTTTGCTGAACTTGATAATGGAATACCTCCTGAAAAGGTAAGAGAGTTTGAAGATGCACTAAACAAACTTGAAATTTCTAATGAAATTCACATTTATTCAGGCGTAAATCATGCATTTGCAAATCCATCTGGAGACAGATATGCGCCAGAAGAGTCCAAAGATGCTTGGCAAAAAACTTTGGAATTTCTTAATGCCAATTTGAAATAAAATCCCAGTTAAGTTATTAGTAGCAATTAAATCAGAAAATTTATGGATAAAGTAGCACTTGTCACAGGTAGTTCATCAGGTATTGGATTAGAAACTTCATTAGCTCTAGCAAGGGATGGTTATAGAACATTTGCTAGTATGAGAAATACTGGAAAAGCTGCAGAGCTACAAGAAGCTGCAAAAAAAGAAAATCTTGCAATTGATGTGATAGAACTTGATGTAGACAAAGAAGACTCTATTGTATCAGCAGTAAAGCAGATAATGTCTGAAGCTGGAAGAATCGATGTCTTAGTTAATAATGCAGGATATGGTCAGTTTGGATGTACAGAAGATGTTCCAATTGAGGATTTTAGAAAACAGTTTGAGACAAATTTCTTTAGCATTGTAAGAATTATTCAAGAAGTTGCACCAATAATGCGAAAGCAAGGTTCTGGAATTATTGTTAACATTAGCTCAGTTGTTGGAAGAATGGGACTTCCAGGATCTCCCGCATATGTCAGCACAAAATTTGCATTAGAAGGATTATCAGAATGTCTAAGATATGAGCTGGGACAGTTTGGAATACATACTACCATCATAGAGCCTGGTGCTGTCAAGACAAATTTTTTCAATGCAATGAAGATTCCAGAATCAAAATCAGATCCTAAATATAAGCAACTCACAGACAAAATTCTATCAGGCCTTAAAATGATGGTAGAGATGGCAACCCCACCATCAAAGGTTGCAGAGGTTGTGATAAAGGCAATTCATGACAAGGAGATTTTACCAAGGTATACTGCAGGTACTGATGCTGCCATGTTTATGGAGGCAAAAAAGATGAAAACTGACATAGAGTTTGAAAAATACATGGGAAAGGAGCTATTTGGTGAGTGATCATTTTGAACTACACTAGCTTCATATACAAATAATTCACAGAATTTATCAAAGTCCGCAATTCTAGGAGAAAAATGAACGTAAAATGAAATGGAAAACGCTACAACACAACGGGATCTTGTTCCCACCAGCATTTGAGTCGCAAGGAATTAAGATAAAAATCAAGGGTGAACCTGTTCCCCTGAATCTTGAGCAAGAGGAAATGGTATACCAGTGGGCAAAGAAAAAAAACACACCATATGTTCAGGACAAGGTTTTTCAGAAAAATTTTACAGCAGATTTTGCCAAAACTCTGAATTCAAAGTTTAATAATTTGCAATATTCTGACATTGATTTTTCTCAAGCATACAAACTTGTTGACAAAGAGGCTGATCAAAAAGCAATGATGTCAAAAGAGGAGAAAAAAAAGATTGCAGCAAAAAGAAAGGAACTTCGTGAGAAACTCAAAGAAGAATATGGTAAAGCAATCATAAATGGAGAGGAGGTCGAGGTTGGAAACTATATGGCTGAACCTCCTGGAATATTCATTGGACGAGGAGATCATCCAATGCGAGGAAAATGGAAGCCACGAGTAACAGCAAAGGATGTGACTCTAAATTTAGGAAAGGATGCCAAAGTTCCAAAAGGAAATTGGGGAAAAATTGTTCATGATCAAGATTCAATGTGGTTAGCGAGTTGGATGGACGAGCTTACCCAAAAACGCAAGTATGTTTGGTTATCTGATTCTGCAGGAATAAAGCAAGAGAGGGATAAAGCAAAATACGACAAAGCGAAGAACCTTGCCCAAACGATTGAGAAAATCAAAGACCAAATGGTCAGAGATATGAATTCAAAGGACAAGAAACTCAAAAAGATTGCAACTGCATGTTATTTGATTTACAGAACAGCAATGAGAGTAGGAGACGAAAAAGACCCTGAAGAGGCAGATACAGTTGGTGCAACTACTCTAAGAAAAGAACACATAGAACTTACTGGTAAAGAGATAAAGTTTGATTTTCTTGGAAAAGATTCTGTTCGATGGCAGGAAACTGTTCCAGCAGTTGGACACGATAAAACATTTCATGATAACCTGAGGGAATTAGTTTCAAACAAGAAGGCATCTGATGATATTTTTGATAAGATTACCTCTAGACATGTAAATGAGTACTTTTCTGGAATTGTAAAAGGTCTAACTGCAAAGGTGTTTAGAACTTATTTAGCATCAAGAAAAGTTTCAGATTATCTTAGAAATCATAATGTTCCAAAAAACAGCAGTTCTGCAGAAAAACTCTATCATGCAAAACTTGCAAATCTTGAGGCAGCAATAATGTGTAACCACAAAAGAACTATTCCAAAAAACTTTGAGGAAAGTCTTCAGAAAAAACGTGACACCCTCAAAAAGGCTGAAAAGACCAAAGCTGCACAAAAAGCAGAAGAAACTCTCAAAAAGGTAGAGGCTTCAAAACCAAAAACTGACAAACAGAAACAAGCAAAAGAAAAGAGAATCAAGACATTAAAGCAAACAATTCAAAAACAGAAACAAAAACACAAGGAACGAGTTGAAAAACTAAAACTGCAAGTTGATTTAGCTACAAAAACTCGAGATTACAATATTGGAACTTCTTTGCGAAACTACATAGATCCTCGCGTGTTTAAAGCGTGGACTGAGGAAGTTGGTGCAGAATGGGAAAAACTGTATACTTCGGCCCTTCAAAAGAAGTTTCTCTGGGTAAAATCAGAAAATGAGAGCTGGAAAACAGTTTCTCAATATTACTAAATCCAATCAAATTTTTTAGTTTTAGGTTCTGGGGATTCTGAATTTTCTTTTTCTAGATTATTAGATTTTGACTCTACAATTTTTTTTGCAAGCTTTTCAACATGTTTTTTTGATTGTCTTTTGGCAAGAAAGTAACCAAGAAAAAAAGCTCCCAATGTTGTCCAAATAGCAATAATTCCAATTATTCCTGCAATTTCATGTGAAGTCATATCGTGTAATCATTATCATGGGTTATTTTTTTGATTAGAATCATTTAATTTTGCAAAATAGTGTGCGTAATTTTGTGCCGGAGTGGCTCAGCCTGGTCTAGAGTGATCGACTCATAATCGATAGGTCGTGGGGTCGAAGCCCACCTCCGGCATTTTAGTATTAAATCTGTATCAGCCTCATACTGACACACAGAGATAAAGCTCATTCACGCTCAAAATTATGTAATGGCCATTGAACAAGTTGCAAATCTAAACTCAGACATTGAGAAACTAAGGAATCATACAAATCAAGCTGAGGCCATGTTCAAAAAGATTGATGAGATTACAAAATTCACACATAAGATAAACCCAAGACAAAAAGAAAGTTTCTTAAAATTTCTAAAATTATCAAAGCAGAGAACCCTCTCAGAGATTGGATATTACAAAAATCATGTAGAAACAATTAGAAAAATCTCACCAAAAACTGCAACAAGACTTGAAAAAATGATAAATTTGTACGAGAGAACAGGCAAAGTTCTCATGGATACAATTTCTTCTCTTGAAAGAGTAGATACAACTCGAGTTAATACAAAACAAATGATTGGGGTAGTTGACGAACTTGAAAATGCACTAAAGCGGCAATCAGCACAATCAAAAAATTTAGAATCATATTGTGATTTTATAGATGATTTTATGGTTGACGTGATGAATTATTTTGAAAAATAATTGAGTTTTCAAGAAATTTGGCATACTAATTGTGATAAAATTAGTTAAATAATTTAATATGTTTGAGATTCACAACTAGTAAAAGCAGTTATTTTTTTGACTATTTCTCTAGATCTTCATCATCTAATTCTGATTCATGAGTACTTTTTGATGGTCTGCGTGGAATGAAGATCTTCATGAATATAGTGCTTTTTTGAATTTATTATTCAATTGTATGTGCAAACTCAAAGTAACATATGTTAGATAGGAAAATTTCTGATGGTTTTTGATTTCAGCAGTATAACTATCCCTGAAATTACCATACCTGAAATAGTCAGTGGTAAACCAATAGTAATTTTTTCAATTCCAGGAGATGTTGACATAAATGTAGCGCCAGAAACCAGAATCGCAATTCCTGCAAATAGGATGATCATATCTAGCTTCATAGAGATTTGATGTTTTAGTTTGTATTAAAAAGAGATGTGTGTTTTTTAATTAAACACAAAATATGGTTATAGAAAAATTGAGAATTGAAAAAAATTTCCGCACAGAGAAAATCTTAAAACAGCATCGGGCAAGGGGCTGTATCTGTGCGGTTAGACTCTAAATGAACCTAATAGGGAAGATATAGAAAAAAATCATAATAATTTAGTGTTGTTTTTTTGAACAAACAGTTGAAATCATGAAATGATTGAGGCTAAATTTCAAAAAAAAGTTAATCATTAAAAGGGAAAGCAAATCACTAAACTTTCATGGCAGAAACTCAACTTGCTGGCTCAGGCGGTTACATCACAGCTGACATTACTGATGAACAAAAGAAAAAAGCAGATCTTGGAGTAGGTAAGCTCTTCTTGATGCCACTTGGAAAAATTGATGAATCTAAGATTTCAAACTATTTTTGCAAACAATGTAATTCAGAATTTTCACAAGCGCCAAAACTAAAGATTGAAAACCCAAATGAAGAACTAGGTCAAGGAATGACATTGCTTGCAATTGGTCAATATCTTTGCTCAAAGTGTAATTCGGTAATTGGTGAATACAGAGAATTTTCTAAAAAAGAATAGATGAACTTAATTCGCTGAAACCTCTATAGGTTCTTCAAGTTTTTTCTGTTCTTCTTTTTGTTTCATTTTCATAAGGCATTCACAAAGCAGTTCATATTCAAACTCATTACACATGTGTCACCGAAGAACCTCAAAATATAAAAAAAATCTAATAAAATTTTGTTAAGCAAAAGTGAATTCTCAATCTGTTTTTTTCTTGTTTTTCTTTTTGGGCTTACTCACAGGTTCTGAATGAACTTCTAGATGATCGTATAGTTTTTCTTTTGTTTCGAATAATTGTTCACAATAATAACATTGATGACTCATTCCATATTCTTATACGTCAGTTTCAAATAAAAGAGGATCTGTGTTTTTTTGAATAATTTGAAGCATATTATGTAAAAATTGTTTATTTTACCAATCCAAATGAATACATGATTGCATACCCAAAAACTGCAGTCATAGTTAATGTTGCAGCTATAGCAATCTCTCTTCTCCTGTCTACCTTCTGTTTCAATCCCTACCATTATTCTTTACATACAATCGAAATAGTTTTGTTCGTTCAATTGTGTGAACTTTATCTATAACTAGGAAAGTTGTCTGTCAGATAAAGGAACAACACCAAAATGCTTTCCAAGTTTTTCTAAAACAATTCTTCTATTTACTAGAGCACTGACAAGGGTAGGATCAATTTCAATGATCTGGTCAAACAAAAATAATGCTTGTTCATACTTGCCTGTTTTTGATAACAATAATGCTTTTTTGAACATTGTGTTGATGTCTTGAGAATCTATTTTCAAAGCCTTATCATACCAAGATAATGCCTCTTCGTATTGACCTAGAGTGTCAAGCTTTACTGCATTTTTGATAATATCAGGGAGATTTATTGTAGTTGCTTTTGATACCACTTTGTCAGCCTCATCTGCTTCAACAGTAGAAATTGGTGTGGGTACAGTAGATTCAACATGTGTAATTAATCTAGAGAGATGTTTATCAATATCATATCCTTTTTTCCCAGACATTGTCATTTAAAATGAGGCCAATCGCATTTAAAATTTCAGTATGTTATTTTTTGCACACTACAAGATCCACACGGTAGCTTAGCCTTGTTCTTGGATTTAGATTGAGATTCCAAGGAATGAAACTTTGTTTCATTGTATTTGATGAAATTCTAAAGCCTTGTTTTTGAAGCTCTTTTCGTAAAACTTTAGGATTCAAGGGATTTTTCACTGAAAATTTGCCTCTATCAAAGTCATATGGATCAGAAATAACAAGTGTTCCTTTTGTTTGCTTTCCAATAATTTTTACTAATTTTTTTGGTTCTACTAGTTCAAGTAAGTTAAGTGCAACAACTAGTCCAAATTTTTGATTTCCAAATGGATGTTCTAAAGAATCTGCTACAAAATAATCCAAATTTTCCATTCTATTCTTTTTTGCAGCAGAGATTGCACTAAAAGAATTATCAATTCCAAATGTAATCCCATTATTTTTTGCCATAAATTTTGAGATTGTCCCAATAGAGCATCCATGTTCTAGAGATAATTTTGATTTTGGCAATTTGGAAATTTTATTACGTATTACAGAATAGAACTTGGAATTTTTGCTGGAATTGTATATTTTTGTCCATCTCTCTTCTATTCCAGTTTTGTCATCTAATTTTTTTATTTTAGACAATGATTTTTTCATAAATGATTTCATGGTTTTGTGATTAGCATTCAGATATAATTTTCCACCAAGTTTTGATCGATTTGATAGATAGGATACGAAATCACTTCTAAGAATCGGGATTTTTGAGATAATTGGGTATTTCAGTTTACAGATTTTACAATGAAGAAAACCTTCATTGATTTCCAGTGCCTGATTCAAAACATCAAGTTCAAGCTTGCCACTACAACGTACACATCGAATATACTTTAAGCTAAATTCTTGCAACTATGCAATTCATTTTAAAACAGCATTAATATTTTCACAATCAAGATAACGTTAAATCAGGTTACAAAATTATTTCATTTTATTGCCAGAATTAGAAGAATTTGCAGAAGCTTTGATTGGACAGCTAGCAGTTGAGCTAAATGAAGAAAAAGAGATTGCAGGTCTCGCTGAAAAAATTGCAGAAGATAACAATTTTACGCTCAAATTTGATCCGATTGAGCAGATTGCAGAAAAACTCTTACCCCAACTTAGGCAAAAGGCTTCAGAGTTTCTTGGAATTCCAGTCTCAAATAACATCAAACTTCAATTCCCAAAACTAAAAGATTTCAAATTGCTAAAAGGAAAAAAGGTATTCTGTACTGATGATGCAAGAAACTATGTGGATGAATTATTTAATGCAGTTGCTGATGAAGACCTAAAGAGGATTGCAGAGCTAATCAAAAAAGATACTGCAAAGTTTTTAGTTTATTCCACTTATGCAAAAATGTACATTTCACAAATTACTACAACATATGGAGATTATCTTGATGACATAGTTTATCTTAACAAGTTTATTCTATCAAGCTATCCTCAAATCATAGTTTACAAACAAGGAGAGCCATACGAGCCAAAGTACGATTCAACAAATTCTGGATATTTAGGAGCTTTGAAAATGACAATTCTTGAAGAATTGATTCATTCAACTCAAGAAAACCTGCAACACATTAACAAAGATGCAGTAATTGAAGTAAATTCGGTTAATGAAGAGCTAGCAAAAATTATTCTTGCTCTAGATGATAAAACAGCTGGTGATCTATCAGAATATCTTCAGCTACAAACAGTTCCAGATGATTTTCCACTAGCAAAACGGGCAAACATCTTTTTCATGTTAAACCCAGATCATTTCATCATAGAACAATTAGGCCCAGATGTAATGACATACACGCATGTTGATATTGATCCTAAAATTTCTGAAATGATTCCTGAATTATTAGAGATTTATAAAAAATGGTTAAAACCAATTCAGACTCATCATGCTGCATTCACAACAATGGAGGGAATGGCAGAATTTTCCATACAAAATATTCTAGCAGAGGATAAAGATTTTCAAAATTATCTTCAAACTTTCATGGGAACCGATTTTACATCATACCAGGTAAGAAAGAGCATGGGCAAAGACTTTACCAAATTTGTCTACGTAAAACTTGGTCAAAACACCTTCAAAACTCTCATTGAAAAGCCTCCAACTACCAATGAGTTAAAGAATCCACAGATTTATCTGAAGAGAATAGAATAGTAATTCCATTGCCAGAAAAATTCGATCCAATAGTTACCGAATGGATGCTTTTTGTTAAAACTCTGAATTATAATTTGATAGAAAAATGTCTAAAGCTTGCTCAGTTGTTAGAATATCCAGATCTTGATGTGAATCAGTATATTGAAAAAATTGAAAAGATTGGGAAATCAATCAAACTAGATTTAACAGAATCAAAAAATCCGACATATCTAATTTCCATGTTAAATGAACATCTGTTTGTACAACATGGATTCAAAGGAGATAAGGAGGATTATTACAATCCAAAAAACAATTTTCTAAATGATGTTCTTGATAAAAAATCAGGAATTCCAATCACTTTATCCATATTATATGCAGAGATTGCAAAATTTATTGGGCTGGATTTAAAAGTTGTTGGTTTTCCAAGTCATGTTCTTGTAACATATCACCAGGAGAAGATTCTTGATCCGTTTGATGGTGGACGGTTAGTAACAGTTGAAGATCTTCAACATATTCTTGATACAAATTATGGTGGACACGTAGAATTTATGCCAGAATTTCTAAATGAAATAACAGATGAGGAAATTCTCATCAGATTATTGCGAAATCTTAGACGCTCTTACATTGAATCATACTCGTATGACAAAGCGATGCGTTGTACTGATATGGCATTGGCTTTAGAACCAAATGCTCCAGAAGATATTAGGGACAAAGGAATTTTAGAGGAACGAATGTTGCACTATGAAACATCTCTAAAATATCTGAACCAATACTTAGAAATCAATCCAAATGCAGAAGACGTAGATTTTGTATTGGAATTAATTAAAAGTGTGAGAAATAAAATTAATCAATAATTGAACTTACGTCAGTTCCTTTCTTAATTGAAGAAATTTCATATCGTGCAATTTTGTTTCTCAATGCTCTTTTGAGAATATCAACTTCTGCACGAAGTGTTGCAACTTCATCTTCTAGTCTTGCTACTCTTTCATAGATTGTTTCTGCTTCTTCAGAACTCATGTAGTTCAGAATTAAAAAATTTCCTTAAAAAGTTATGGGTGAATTTAGGCGAAGAATCACGCTATAGGTCAAAATCCTGATTGCATGCAGGACATTTTCCCCGTTCTTTGCCAACTTGACCAGTAATGAAAATTCTGCCTATTGTCTTGCATAGGGGACACATTCCGGTTGTTACGTTTTTTGGTCCGGTTTTGATTATTTTTTGGGTCTTTCTACGCCCCATTATTTCAAACGGTGAAATTCCGTCTATTAAGTCTAATTTTTTTAAAATTAATGGCGCAGAGAGGGGGATTTGAACCCCCGTGACCCGAAAGTCATAGGATTAGCAATCCTACGCCCTACCAGGCTAGGCGACCTCTGCACAAGCCTTGCTAAAGCATATCTGTAAATAAATTCACTCTTCACCGAATCTGGAATAGTTTTTCACAACATTCTCAAGTGGTATTCTTTTTCCGCCAACAATTTTCAAATCAACCTTGATCTTCTTTCCAGTAATTGTGATGATATTGTAGGAATTCTCAAAGAGTCCTCTTGCTCTTTCTGATGATGCAGTTCCAGCATATGCAATTAGTGGTTTTCCAAAGTTCCATACCCATGGTCTGTGTTTATGGCCACAAATTACAAGATCAACTTTGGTTGCAGCAATTGTTCTTAACACATCGCCAGCATCAGAAATAGTTAATCTGTCAGCTCCCGTATCAGGAATACTAACCAAGTGGTGATGCATTGCAAGAATCTTTACCTTGTCTTTGTATTTTTTCATCGTACGCTCAAGCCAGAGATTTTGTCTATATCCTACTTCGCCTTCGTTTCTGTCAGGTCTTGCAGTTCCTAGAGTAACTAGTACAATATCTTTTGAAAGCTCGTTTATGTTTTCAAATGGAAAATATTTCTTTACATGTAGATATCCCGTATTTCTATAATCATGGTTTCCGCTAATTGGTATGATTTTTTTTGCTTTTAGTTTTGAAACTAATCTCTTGCATTCTTTGTACTCTTTTTCCAAGCCTTCGTTTGTCAGATCACCTGTAATTACTATAACATCTGGATTTAGCTTGTTTACTTCACTTACCACCCTTTCAAACACTGCTGGCTGAAACTGGGAACCTACATGAATGTCAGATAATTGAACAATTAACATTTGATGGGAATTGAAATCTCATGTTAATAAATTAGTTTGAAAAAAATTCTTACCAAAAAGTTAGGGTACAATTAAATACGCTAGATCGTGAAGTTTGGCTGTCTTGGGCAAAAAAGCAGCAATAATCAACGGAGATGGAGTAGGTCCTGAGCTTGTTGATGCAATGACTCATGTTCTAAAGGCATGCAATACACAGATTGAGCTAATTCGTTGTGAAGCAGGTTCTGAGCAATGGCAAAAACATGGTGGAGATACCTACATTCCAGATGAAACTGCAAAAATCATGGAAGAAAGTGATGCCTGTTTTAAGGGTCCAACTACTACGATTCCTGATCCAAAAGCTCCACGAAGTGTAGCAGTTTCTACAAGGCAAAAATTCGAATTATATGCAAATGTCAGACCTATCAAAACCTATGATAGATTATCTCCTGACAGGAAATTAGATTTTGTTTGCTATAGAGAAGCAACTGAAGGCCTTTACGCAGGAATAGAGTTTGATACATCTGAGGATTCTGCTATTGCAATTCGAAAAACAACAAGAAAGGGGTGTGCAAGAATTATTGATGCTTCATTTGATTATGCAAAAAA
>JBHIUX010000007.1:0-20126 GCA_042138065.1 Nitrosopumilaceae archaeon | reverse complement strand
AAAATATCACTCGTACTTATATAGAAAATTTCAATTATTTTCAATATAATATGGAGCTTACATACCCCAAAGTCAGAACAGGTATTCCAGGATTTGATACTATAATTTCCGGAGGATTAAGAGAAGGAAGGCCAATAGTTGTTTGTGGCCCTCCTGGCAGCGGCAAGACCACATTTGGATTACAGTATCTCTATTCTGGTGCAAAGGATTTTGATGAGCCAGGAGTCTTTGTAACTTTGTCACAAAGTGCAGAAGAGATTACCAAAGATTGCAAACAATTTGGGTGGGATTTTCAAGACTTGATGGCTCAGGGTAAGCTTCTCATTATTGATGCACGCCCATTTAAAATTCAAGAAGGATTTGTTGCACTAGATGAATCGCTATATCGGGGAGAAAGTGTTCCATTTGAGCATCTTACTCAACTGATACTGAGTGGCATCAAGCGAATTGATGCAAAAAGATTGGTTGTTGACTCTTTGACCGTTCTAGCAATGCAATACTCTAACAATTTTTACATGCGACAAGGAATGCAAGGATTGATGCAGGCACTTGAAGATTACAAGTGTACATCTATTCTGATTACAGAGCAACCATACAAGGATGAGATTCCAGTAGAATGGTATGTGGCATCAGGAATTGTAATGATGCATCATGTTAGAAAAGAGGACACCATGGAAAGAACACTTCAAGTGTTAAAGCTGCGTGGTGTGCGACACGATGATCAAATCTATCCATTAAAGCTTGATGAAAATGGATTACGCGTTTTGCATCCAAAGTTAACTACGTGATTTTACTTTAGTTTTTCAATTTCACGAGTTATGAGTGGCAAGAACGCGCCTACATCTGAAACAATTCCAAGTGCTTGCCATGTTCCCCTATCCATGAGTTTGGTAACGGTTGGTTGGTTAATATCAACTACAATCACTTTGACATTTGCTGGAAGCATGTTTCCAGTAGCAATAGAGTGAAGCATAGTTGAAACCATGATGACCATTTTTGCATCCTTTAGCACCTCTTTGTATTTTTTTTGAGCCACTGCAACATCTGTAATCACATCAGGTAATGGCCCGTCGTCTCTGATTGAACCCGCCAGTACAAATGGAATCTTTCGTTTTATACACTCGTACATAATTCCTTTTCTAAGTTTTTTTGTTTTTACCATATTTGCAATTGATCCTGCTCTAAAAACAGAATTTATGGCATCCATATGGTTTCTATGTCCTCGAATTGCTAATGTTCCATCACGCACATTCATTCCAAGAGATGTTCCAAGTGTCGCATATTCAATATCATGAACCGCAAGTGCATTGCCAGCTAACACTGCATCAATAAATCCATAATGAATTAGTTTTGCAATAGAATCTGCAGCACCAGTATGAACTATTGCTGGACCACCAACTATGACTATTTTTCCTCCTTCTTTTTTTGTTTTGTAAATATCTTCTGCGACTCTTTTTGCAATGTGTTGTGTAGGCCTTTCACTAGAGCTACTGCTTCCCATAAACTCAAACACGTTCATTCCTTCTCTTGGTCTTTCAGGAGGAATTATTTTCACTCCGGTTTCTCCAACAACAATTTTGTCGCCCTTTTTTACATCCCTTATGGGAACACATCTTGCTCCTTTTGAGCTTACGACAATACATTTGTCCATCATCATGTTTTCTACATTCACCCACCGCTTTTTGTAGAAAATTTGAGTATGATTATTTGTTGTACTGTAGAAATTCTCAGGCATTACCATGTTTTTAGTTGCTTTTTTTAATTTGATTTCTTGTTGTAGTTTGGCTGTAGCACCTAAACGGTAAACATATTCTAAAATTTGATCAAGTTGTTTTTGATTTTTTGCTTGAACTAGTAATTTTGCATAACTGGTATCTTTTTTCTTTTTTCCAATGTTTATCTTAAGAACTTGAAACTCTCCGTTAAGATCCATTATGGTATCAAAAATTTTAGTTAAAATTGAGGAATCTATTAGATGCCCACTTACTTCAATTTCTCTTGTAAATTTGCTCATTTTTTAAGGTAGAATGATTGATAACTAAAGCTTTACTAAATTTTTTGTATTAAACAGGAAGAGAAATCTTTCCTTTGAATTCCGGAATATTGTCCCTTTCAAATGATTTCACCAAGTTTTCTTTTTGTTCTTGATTAACTCCTTGCACAAGTGCTTTTGATATTCCATTGTTATCAACAATGGCAACAATATATCCACTAGTATCAGTTAACACAAATCCTGATGATTCATCAACAACTGCATAAAGATTCTCTTCTCCAACAGGTTCCCAGACATTAGACTTTGTATCTCTTAATGCAAGTGCAGGCATTGCCTTTCCATCTGTTAATGTGTTAAGGTATTCTCTAGCCTTTTGAACTCTTTTTTGTCCAAGTCTTAATGCAGAAAAATATTGCATGATTTCTCCTAAATCTCTAGCTGTTTTAATAACTTGCTTACAACTTTCGAGTTCTCTTGCCTCTCATTAAGAATTTCTTCTATTCTTTTTTCATTCTGAGTTTTTTTAGATGCCACCAATTGAAAATATTCTTCATCAAGATCATTATTTGCTTGCAATCTTTTTATCACTTCAAATAAAATCCCTATAACTTGTTTTTGGGCATCAATTAGCTCATCTTTTTCTGAATCGGAAATTTTATTCACCTAATTTCATTAAATTTCTGATTCATTGTAAAAGCTTATCCAATATTTCTCGAAGTTGTTTTGAATTAATCTGGTTTTTAGCAGAATTTACAAACGGTTCTAGCTTTTCTTTTTCAATGCCATCATCTGCATATGATAATCCTTGAATTACCATCTCTAGTTTGTCTACCTCATGAACGAGTTTTGATTCAGAAGTAAGGTTTTGATTATATTCATTCCAAATATCAAGATAATTTTTTGCCAATTCCTCAGGCAATTCATTTAAAATCTTATCAATTGTTTTGTTTTCTAATTCCATTTTTTCATTTTTTGATATCTCCTCTGGGGTAAGATCCCCTGTAATTGATTCTGCAATGTCATGAAGAAGACTCATTTTCAAAACCTTTTGAGTGTCTAATTTTTGTAAATCTGATAAAACCATGGCCATTGCTGACATTGAAAACGTATGATCAGCCACAGATTCTGGCGATGAAATTCCAAGTTTTGCAGTCCAGCCTTTTCTTGGAATTTTTTTTAAATTTGTTGTTATTTTAAAAAATTCTTCAATCAAGATTAGTACTTTCTTGTATCGCCTTCTAATAACCCTGAACCATGATGAATTCTATCTATGTGAGTTGAAAGTTCTTCTTTAGTTTCAAATTCAGAATCACAATAAGGACATGAATGCATTTCTGCCATGTTTTACAAGATGATGATGGGCTATTTAATAATACGTTCATAGTATAATAGAATCTATTGAAAATTTATACAAAAACTGGTGATGGTGGGGATACTGGATTGCAAGGCGGTAAAAGAGTTTCAAAATCAAGTGATAGGATACGATCTTATGGAAGTGTTGATGAAATTAATTCTATTCTTGGTTTGGTTTTATCTCATAAGGTAGACAAAGATATAGAAGAATTATTAAAAAAAATTCAAAACGACCTATTTGTTTTAGGCTCTGATTTATCCAATCCAAATATGGACGATGATCAAAATCGAATTTCAAACAACATGGTAGAAGGTCTGGAAAAGAAAATTGATGAATATGAGAAGGAATTGCCATCTCTTTCAAACTTCATATTGCCTGGAGGCACACATTCTGCCTCTCTCATACACCTAGCAAGAACAGTTGCTAGACGAGCAGAAACTATTGTAGTATTGTTATCAAAAACAGAAAAAATCAACAACAAGTGCCAGGTGTATCTAAATCGACTTTCAGATCTTTTCTTTGTTATTGCTAGGGTATTAAACAAAAGATCCAACACTCCAGATATTATCTGGGAATCAAAAAAAGACACACTTTAATTCCAGACTCAAAAAAAATCCGATGTGCCAGGGTAGCTCAGCCCGGGAGAGCACTCGGCTGAAGACCGAGCTGTCGCGCGTTCAAATCCCGCCCCTGGCACCAAAAGTTTTCAAAATATCATACTACACAATATTTAATAACACGGCATTGTCTTTTTCTTCCGACATTCATGGCAAGAAAAAAAGCAGATTCCTCTGAAAAAAAGAAAAAAGCTTCAAAATCAAAAACTAAAGGAAAAACAAAGAAAACTGGAGCAAAGAAAAAATCTTCTAAAAAAGCTACAAAATCTACTCCATCATTAGATGATGCTGCAATTGTTATTGTAGACGATGATATAGAAATTGATAAAGAAAAAATACTTGAAGAAAGGCGAGCTTATCTAGAAGAAGCTCGTTCACAGGAAGCATCTGATTAAGGCAATCTTTATCCGATAATAAAACTATGAATTATCATGCGCGCATTATGTCTAGTAACTGTAAAACCAGGAAAAGTGGATACTGTAGTAAAAATTCTCAAGAAAAAACGAAAAATCATTAAAGAGATTATGATAGTTACTGGCCGTGCTGATATTTGCGTATTTTTGTTTGGTTCAATAGATGAAATAAATAACATGGTTATTGATTTTAAAAAAATTAAAGAGATTGTAACAACTGAAACATTAATTGAAGTGGAGGTAAATCTAGGATGGTAAAAGCAATAGTGTTAGTAAAGTCTCCAAAAAAATTGATAGCAGCTCGATTACGAAAAATAAAATCGGTTTATGAATCATTTCCAGTTAGTGGACAGTTTGATGCAGTAGCAAAAATTCAGGTGGATAAATTATCCGAAATCAAAGATATCACTACAGAAATTCAAAAAATTACTGGGGTTGAAAGAACAGAAACCATGGTAGAGGTTCAATAAGGCAAAGATTTTAACTTCCTATGGGATAGAACATTCGTGAATATCAAAAAGGTCGGGAATGTAATTTTAGCAGTTAAGGATTTGGATAAATCCCTAGAATTTTACCACGATATCATTGGATTACCTATAAAAAATCAAAGGCGTTCATGGATTGATTTAGGAACTAGTGGCGCTTTGATTAGTCTTCATCCTGCCTCTTTAACTGCAGAACATATTGGCAGTTCAATAGACAACGGAATTACTATTGGATTTTTAGTTGGAGATATTAAATCAGCAGTTGATGAATTAAAATCAAAAGGAGTTAGGATTTACAGAGAAATCTCTGAAAGAGAAGCTGGAAAAAACGCAATAGTATTGGATCCTGACGAATATTTGATTTCATTATTTGAGCCATCCTATGAAGATAAAACTCAACAAACCGGTGGCTACCAGGGATTTACTCCAGCCTAAATTAATTTTTTAATTTTTGGAATGATTTTGTTTAGTTCTTTTTCTTGTCCAGAAATTGAAATATAATACGTTTCCTTATTTCGTTGAAAGGCAAGAACAGAAACTTTTTGGTGCTTTAAAACAACATAATCTAGTTTTCCTAGAGAGGAATCTGGAGACTTTCTCAATGTCATCAAGGTAGAAATTATAAAAAATTCATTTTTTACTTGTTCTGCTTTTAACAGAGGTTTTATTCCAGGTTTGATTATGCCGCTAAGAGTTCGTCCATATTCATTAATCACACCAACATACCTAATGCTGTTTGATACTTTCATTATTTGTTGACATTTTTTTCTTAATTTTATTATAGTATCATTCCATTTTTGTTGTGGTGTTTTTTGCATGATATGATTTAGAATTGAAATTAATAAGGATTCTCAAAATGTAGAAAATTAAATTATCTAGGAATGTTTTTGCTTTGATAATTTTTCTAACTGCTTTTTCAATTCTAAGTTCTCTTTTAACAGTTTGTCTCGTTCTGATTGAAGCGTTTCAACTGAAAACTGTCTAGAGTACAATGGATGTCCAGGAGGAATAATTCCGGGAAATGCAGTTTCTAAAAGACCTGAAGCATATCTTTGATACATTTCTTGAAAGTTTTCTAATTTTGTACTAATTGATTCATTATTTTTAGAAAACATTTCTTTTCTTGATTTTTTATTGATGTTTTGCATCGGATGCGAAAAACCTGGGGGAATTCTTGGAAGTTGAAAAGCAAATGGTTGGATTCCAGGATTTAATCCATACATGTCCATCATGTGCATAGTTGCAAAATAATCCATGTTTACTGGTTTTTGTTCTATTATTTTTGCCTTATCATCCTTCGTTTGATATACCCTCATGTGAAATCCCAGTCATTTTTACTCAATTTGAGCTGATCGCTGATCCTTATAGTGTATGGATTTTTGATCGCTGATACTAAAATGCGGGAGAAAAAGTATTGCATGAGATGCAAAAAAAATATCAGAAATACAGATTTACATAAAATTGTAATTTATGTTGTTAATGAAAAATTTACAGAACATCATTACGAACACATTGAGTGTCCTGAAAGATTTACAATCTAACCTTTGTACTCATAAACTTTATAGATTTCACCAGTAACTCTTGAACGATATCTCCATTCATTGTGTTTCCAAACAATGGGCTCAAAAGTTTTTTGAGTAGATGGATGTAATCTAATATATACATCATCTCCAATCAAAATCTGATTTGGTTTTGCAAGTGATTGTATTTTTGCAGCAATATTCATTGCAGGACCCATTAAATCAACCGGGGACTTGTCCTTATCTGCACCATATCTGACTACAAGATTATTTCCAAAATCTATACCAATTTTCACCATCAAATCAGGGTAATCATATTGGTTTAGAATTGGGTTTATTCCCTTTTCAATTACTGTTATCATGGATTTTGCAGTTTCTACTACTGTATCTGCTTTAAGAAGTGAATTTTGGTCTGCAACAAAATAACCTACTACGGCATCACCAACAAATTTTAAAACATATCCATGATGTTGTCTTATGACATTTGCCATTTCTTGAGCAAATGAACTAATGATAATGGCTATTTTTTCTTCAGGTAATTCAAGAGTCATTCTTGTAGAGCCAACTAAATCAACATACAAGACCATCATGTCTACTTTGGAAAATACATTCTTTCGAAGAAATTTTTCAGAATCCTCAAATGTTCCTGCGTATTCATATCCTTTTTTTAATGCAGCCCAAATTCGTTTTTGGGTTTCCATGATTAATGTCTCAGAATCTACAACCTTTTCGCCTTCCTTTCCCATAAGTAGATCAACAATATTTGGAGTCGAACCAGAAGCCTCTGTTTTTTGATTTTGTTTAGCACTATTTTCGGACAAGAAAAAAATCACCTATTCTAATGGGAAATCTACACCACAAATTGGACACCTGCCCCTCTTTCCCTTATACCCATCATGATAATACTGGACTATCTCTGCATTGCAATTCCAGCAAACAATCTTCTCAACTGACACTATGTAAAACCCTTAATTTTTCTATTTAAAATAATGTTTTATGTAAGGTTTAATGCAGGCAAAAAAAAGCAAATTCCGTGCGTCTAGGCACTGATTCTTCAAATGATTTTCTTCAAAGCCTTAGTAGGAAAAATGAAGAAATTCAGAAATTATTTCTCGATCACATGAAAGATCTCACAAAAACGGTACAAATCAAAGTGATGCTAGGAGATAGCACAGTTTCGGATCAAACAACATTTGATCCACAAGAGATCAAAAATTTTTTTGAGAAAGTGATAAAAAACCTACATGATTGGAAAATTCAAAACATCTCAATCACCAATAATGAGGATATTAGAAGGATTTTCACAAAATTTGAAGTACGTGAAGGAAACTATTTGTTGTCAGGACATCTGTCAGTACAATTTCATGTATTGTTGTACTATAAACCAAACCATCGAGTAATTGATTGCCAAAAAGAACTAGCAGATATTGTTGAAAACACCAAAGACCAAGAAACAGAGTTAGCAAATCTCGGAGATCAGTTTGTAGTAAATAAATTAAAGGAATTGGGATACAAGGATTTAGATAATCAAAAACTTTTTGAGATATTTTTCAATAATGATGAAATTAGAGAAAAAATCTATAGTGAAATAGAACAACAGTCAGATGTTGATTTTCAAAAATTGTCAAAAAAGAAGATAGAATTATTTAATGAATTGGATAGCTATTTACTTGAAACATACCAGACTACTCCAATCCTAATCGATGATGCAAGATTAGTTACTGGTGAAGAAGGTTGTTTGTGTACATTTGATTTAGAACATATTAAAAATAAAACCAAAGAAGGTGTGTTTGATCCAAAAAAAATTCCAGATAATGTGAAACAAAAAATTATTGATAGGTTGGATCAAATTGAGAAAATTTTAAAATTGTAAAAATTATCGTTTATATCTGAGAACTGTTTTAAAATAATAAAATCGAGAGACCAGCAAACTGAGGCGAGGTCCTCTTAAGGGGAGAGCCGATCCCTCGATAATTTTGATCGGTTGAATGCAAGTATTTAGGCTTTTCTTGGTTGTTCTTGCTCAATTTTCATTCATCAATTGGAACTGAAAGAACAGTAATAATTCAAATATAATGAAAAAAAACGAACAAACTTCATGAATCCAACATTTGAGGAAATTGAAAAAGCTAAATCATTGCAAGGTGAAGAAATACGTAAGACACCCCTATCCTATTCTCCATTTTTTAGTCAGCTAATAGGTGCAGACATTTATCTAAAATCAGAATTTCAACAAAAAACAGGTTCGTTTAAAATTCGAGGTGCATATTACAAAATTAAATCATTAACTGCAGAAGAAAAGAAAAACGGAGTTGTTGCAGCATCAGCTGGCAATCATGCACAAGGTGTTGCATTTGCATCATCGTTAGAAAAAATTCCATGCACCATTGTAATGCCAGAACATGCATCTCCTGCAAAAATTTCAGCTACGAGAGGATATGGAGCTAAAGTAATTCTTGAAGGTGCGACATATGATGAATCATGGAAAAAAGCTAAAGAAATATCAGAGCAAACTGGCGCAAAAGTTATTCATGCTTTTGATGACCCACAAATAATTGCAGCACAGGGAGTAATTGGATTAGAGATACTAGATGATCTCCCTGATGTTGATGAAATCTATTTGCCAATAGGTGGTGGGGGATTAGCTGCAGGAGTTCTAATTGCTATAAAAACAAAAAATCCAAAAATCAAGGTTATTGGAGTACAATCAAAAGCATTTCCTGCCATGAAAGAATCTGTTTCATCAGGCTCATTGCAATCAACAAAAGGTAGCAGGACGATAGCTGATGGAATCTCTGTTCAAAAACCAGGTGAAACAACATTTTCTATAATCAAAGATTTAATCGATGATATTGTACTAGTTGATGATTCTCAAATTATCAAAACAATGTTTTTACTAATGGAGAGAGCTAAAATTGTTGTAGAGCCAGCCGGTGCTGTTGGTCTTGCACATCTTCTTGACAATAAACCTGATGTGGGAAAAAAGATTGCAGTGATTTTAGCAGGCGGAAATGTTGACATGTATCTTTTAGGGCAAATTGTAGACAAAGGCCTTGCAGCAATGGGAAGATTACTCAAAATTTCTGTATTGTTGCCAGATAGACCAGGGGCATTAAAAGATCTAGTTGATGAAATAACTAATGAAAACGCAAACATTGTAGAGGTAGTTCACGATAGACTTAGTCTTGATATCAATGCAGGCTCTGCTGGAGTTACTTTAAGCTTAGAAACAGAAGGACAGGAAAGTGCAGACAAACTCATCAAACGTCTAAAAGAAAAAGACATACAATTCAAATTGATGACATAAAATTGGATTAGCTATTTTTAATCGAAGATTTTGATAAAGACATGGCTAAAATATTAGGAATTATTGGTGGGGGTCAACTTGGTATGATGCTTACTGAGGCTGCAAAGAAAATGCCAGAACATGTTTCTACAGTCATAGTGCTAGACCCAACTGAAAATTGTCCTGCAGCTAAAGTGGGTGCAAAACAAATCATTGCAGACTTTAAAGATGAAAAAGCAATTCAAGAGTTAGCTACGAAATCAGATATTCTAACTTATGAAATTGAATCAGGCAACAGTGATGTCTTAAAAAAACTTGAAAATCAATGTGAGATTAGCCCCTCACCGCATACTTTGCAAATAATTCAAGATAAATTCACTCAAAAATCATTTCTATCTGAAAACGATATTCCTGTTGCCGAATTCATTAAAATAGATTCTTTAACTGATCTTCAAAATAAAATTAAAGATTTTGGATTTCCATCTTTACTGAAAGCAAGGAGAGACGCATATGACGGTAGAGGAAATTATAAAATAAATTCAAAAGAAGAAATCAATCAGGCCTTTGAATTTATTGGAAACAGAACAATGTTTTTGGAAAAATTTGTTGATTTTAAAATGGAAGTATCAGTTATTGCCGCTAGAAACACAAAGGGAGAAATATCTACTTTTCCTGTAGTTGAAAATATTCATGAAGAAAATATTCTTAAAATGACAATTGCGCCCGCACGTGTTTCAAGTGAAACTTCAGAAAAAGCAAAGCAAGTTGCAACAAAAACCATGGAGGTATTACGTGGAGCAGGAGTTTTTGGCATTGAAATGTTTGTTACAAAAAATGATAATATTATAATTAATGAAATAGCTCCAAGAGTTCATAATTCTGGGCATCATACACTTCAATCAAGTAAAACATCGCAATTTGAGCAACATCTTAGAGCAATACTGGGTTTGGAGCTAGGCGATACTACAATTTTACACCCTACAATAATGTACAATATACTAGGACCAAATGGATTTCAAGGAAAATACAAACCCATTATACTAAATGAAGAAAATGTGTTTTTGAAAATGTATGGAAAAGAAGAATCAAAACCAAAAAGAAAGTTAGGTCATTTTAATGTGGTTAGCATGGATTCACAAAGTGTTGATCAGTTAATGAAAAGGGTTAATGATCTAAAAAATCAAATTAAAATAGTGCCAGAAAATTCTTGATTTCATAATAGGTTTATTAATCACAAAAATTGCTAGCGAGTTATGGCATTAACTGCAGCAATCATAATCACAGGAATTTCAATTGGGTTGCTAGCAATTTATGGTGCAGATGTAGCAGTTGGCGGTGGTGGAGCAGGAGAAGGTTTCTTACCATTTGATGCAATGACTCGTGGAATTGGTTTTGGCACTCCTCCAATAATTTTATCAATTCTAGCTTTTTTTATTTCTAGAAAAGAGCCATCCAAAGGTTTGGGCGTAATGATAATCGTTACAGGAATTTTGATAATAATTGGTGGTGCAGTATCTCTGTCAGGCGCAGCTGAATCAGAAAACATGTCAAGAGCTGCAGGCGAAGGTGGAGGATTGATTGCCATTGGTGCTTTTATTACTGCACTAGGGGCCATTAAAATAAAAAAATCCTGAACATCATAATGCCTACTTGTTCAAAATGTGACAAAGATGTGATCAAAGTCTATGATTGTGAACATACCGAATTTGAAGACTATTGCAAAGATTGCTACACCGAGCTTCATTACTATATGACGGAAAAAAAGGCACTTGAGTGAAATAGAAGCATTCATTGATTGGATTATATCCCTAATTTCTGCAAACCTTTATCCTGGTGTTTTTTTTGCAGCCTTAATTGAAACAGTTTTTCCACCAATTCCAAGCGAGGCAATATTTCCATTAGCTGGTTATGTTATTCTTCAAAACGAAATGCACTTCATGCATGTTTTAGGTGTTGGAATTGCAGGCGGTTCTGGAGCAACGGTTGGCGCGTTTGTAATCTATCTAATTGCACGAAAAATAGGAAGAATTGGACTTTATCGGTATGTAAAATATGCAAAAATCAAAGAATCCAGTCTTGATAAAGCCTACAAATGGTTTGAAAAATATGGTGACAAATCAGTGATTTTTGGGAGATTAGTTCCAGGCATAAGGGAACTTGTATCCATCCCTGCAGGAATTTTAAACATGAAACCGTTAAAATTTTTGATCTTCACATTTGTAGGTTCTTGCACATGGAGCATAGCATTAACAGCTGCGGGATACTATTTCGGAGTAGCGACAATAGATATTTTTTAAAGTTTTAATGACAATGAATTTTTCTAGCATAATATGAAAGCAATAATTTTGTCAGGGGGTAGAGGTAAAAGACTAAAACCCATAACAGATTATGTGCCAAAACCACTAGTTCCAATAGATAATGTACCAATATTGGAATGGCAAATAAGATATCTTAAAAAATTTGGAATTAAAGACGTTATACTTTCTACAGGTTACAAGTATGATCAAATTGAAAATTTTTTAAAGAGCAAGAATCTTGGAGTTAAAGTAACATTTTCTGCTGAAAAGTCTCCCTTGGGGACTGGTGGCGCAATAAAAAAAGCAGGAAAACTCATCAAGGACAAATCATTTTTTGTTATCAATGGCGACACAATAACAAACATTGACCTTCGAAAATTAAGATCAAAAATAAATTCCATTGCAGGAATTGAATTAAGAACTAGGTTTGGGGTACTAGTCACAAAAAAAGATAAGGTGTATGGTTTTAATGAAAAAAAAGAAATTAACGACTTGTGGATGAATGCAGGAATTTACCATCTTTCAAAAGACATCATAAAGGATTTACCTACAAAAGGAAATATTGAAAATACCACTTTTCCAAAATATGCAAAAAAAGGAAAATTGAATATTATCAAGTTTAAAAATGTGAAATGGTATTCCATAGATTCTTACAAAGATATGGAAGAATGTTCAACACAAGTTAGAAAAATTATAAAATAATAAAAAAATCTGATTTAAGAACCATTTTGATGTAACGTTACCATTACGTATGCAAGCTCATTGACAAATGACTCATCTGCAGTTTCTAGCGTGTATTTTGTTGCATGAGTCAAAAAGTCATTTTCACCTGAATCAAATTCTTGAATTTCTTCAGACATGTTTCATACTGAGTTTTAATTTCATAATACTCAACCTCAATCATAATTTACCTAGAACTAAAAGAGATAGACTAGAATAGGCATAATTTGTAGTAAAAATATGCGCTTGGCCTATAGTTTAGGTTCGTTATTATCGGTTGATCAAATCCTAGATTGTGTTTCACATCTATCCAAATACCGGCCAGACACCATTTGGATTCCTGAAACTTGGGGGATGGAGAATTTTTCCATGCTTAGTATGGCATCTCAAAAAACAAATTCCCCAAAAATTGGTTCTTCAATAATTAACATTTACTCCAGAAGCCCTTCTCTTATAGCAATGGGGGCTGCAACCGTTGATACCATATCAAAAGGGAGACTGGTTCTTGGGCTTGGAACAAGTAGCATGCCAATTGTTGAGGATTTTCATGGAATGAAATTTGAAAAACCTGTTTCCAGAATGAGAGAATATGTTGACATAATTAGATTAGTACTAACTGGAAAACAAGTAAATTATGATGGAAATTTTTTCAAACTAAAGAACTTCTCATTATTGATCAAACCACTACGAAACTCTATTCCAATTTATCTTGCAGCAGTAAATCAAAAAATGGTTGAATTAACATGGGAGATTGCTGATGGAGTAATTTTTTATCTAAGACCAATCTCTGAATTAAAAATTACTATAGAAAAAATGCAAAATAAGAAAAAAATTGACGTTTCATGCCAATTAATCACTTGTGTGTCAGAAGATTCACAAAAAGCAATTGATCGTGGAAAAAAGACACTAGCATTTTATGTTGCAGTTGGAGATATTTACAGAAGATTTCTAGCAGAAAATGGTTTTCAAAATGAAACTACACAAATTTATCAAGAATTTAAAAAATCTGGTCTAGAACATGTTCATGAATTTGTTTCAGATCCTATGATGGAATCACTTACAATATGTGGAAATCCACAAGAATGCCTTTCAAAATTAAATAAATTCAAAGATGCTGGATTGGATTTGCCAATAATTCAGTTTAATCCTATTGGAGATGTTAAAGAATCATTTTCACTTCTCACATCTACATTTTCAGAGGTGACAGAATGAACAGAGTGGCAATAACAAATTTTGGCAATACAAAATTTTCTCACGATGATATTCCAATAGAAACTTGTTTGCTATCATCGACAAAATCACTTTTCAATCAAAATCCTAACGTCTCAAAAAACGATATTGACGCGGTTCTAGTTGCCACTAATGAAAATGAAAAATATCTGGCACCGATTCTTTCAGAACTTTCTGGAATAAAACCAAAGATTTCTCATACTGTGGAAAATTTATGTAGTTCTGGAACAAATGCAATCGTTTCAGCATATTCTTACATTGCTTCAGGTTTAGCTAATGTGGCACTTGTTGTTGGAGCTGAGCGATATGATAGTCCAGGACAAATTCTAGAATGGGATAATTCAAGAGGAGAATACAAGCACCCAATTTTTTGGGCATCTATTTTTACAAAATCATACAAACGAAAGTTTGGAGTAACCGATGAGGATTTGGCTATTGTCTCTGTAAAAAATCATAAAAATGCAAAAGATAACCCAAATGCATACTCTAACAAAATCTATACTGTAGAGGATGTACTACATTCGAAAAAACTTACAGAAGAACTAAAAATTTTGGATTGCTCAAGACCGTGTACTGGAAGCTCAGCTGTATTGCTTGCTTCAGAAAGTTTTGCTAAAAATATTATCGATACGCCAGTTTGGATTGAAGGCATTGGACAAAAAACCACATCAGCTAGTTTTACAAAAAATCAAAACTTTACTGAAATGACATCTACTAAAGAAGCAGCAAGACTTGGATTTGAAAATGCAAAAATTCAGCCTACCGATATTAAAGTTGCTGAGATTCATGATGCGTTTTCCGTCTGTGAGCCAATAATTCTTGAAGATCTTGGATTTGCTGAAAAAGGAAATGGATTAGAGTTTTCAAAAAAAATGTATGAGACGGAAGATAGAAAAATTAATCCAAGAGGAGGATTAATTGGTGCAGGTCATCCACTTAGTGCAACTGGAGTAGCACAGACAATTGAAATTGTTCAACAACTTCAAGGTAAAGCAGGTAAACGACAAATCTCAAATGCAGATATCGGGTTAGTTCATAACATGTCAGCTGCGGCTACATCATCTACTGTTTTATTGTTAAAATCATGAAATTCGAAAATGAGTTAAAAAAAGGAGTTTTTGTAGTAGGCAAGTGCCCAAAATGTAACAAGGTTACTTGGCCTCCAAGTGATTGCTGCGATATGTGTTTTGGTGAACTTGATTGGAAAGAATCAAAATATGATGGGAAATTAATAGAGTTTGCCAAAAAAAACGATGAAAACTTTTGCATTGTAGAAATTGATGAAGGAATTAGAATAATGGGCACACTAATTACGGATTCAAAGCCAGAAATTGGCTCCAAAATCCGATTAGAAAAATGCGGTATCAAGAATGGAAATTATAGCTTTGTAATGAGATTATGTTAAGAGCTATTCCTGAAAATTCACATTTGATATTCATGTATTGATTTTATGTATGTCTATTACAAAAGAAGATATAATGAAAATGGATGACATGCCAAATCCAAAAATGATGAAGAAAATGATGATGAAAAAGATGATGGGGGACAAAACAAAGTCAGATATGATGAAAAAATGTATGAAATGCATGGGAAATATGGAAGAACTTGTTAAATTGAATAAACAGATCTTGGCAGAATTAAAAAAACTCAATAAAAGGAAATAGGCCTGAAGCAAAATAGGAGAATAAGAAATACGCTAAGCCACTTCTAATTAGTGTAAAAAGTCATGTGAGTGTTTAACTAAGTTGAGTTATAATGTAATTACCCACCTTACTAAATTCTTGATGAAAGACACATGTCAATGAGAAAACCTGCTAGTTCAAAATCAATCGTCATACAAAAACTGGTTCATACTAATAAGAAAAAGGCAAGCAAAACAAAGAAGGACAATAAGAAAATCGCAAGAACTCGAAGACAGCGAGGATATCATTGGGAGGACACAATCGTCAAAAGATTCAATGGTTTGAAGGACTGGAAGGCATTCAGGCTAGGCTCCCCTAGTGTAGCATTGCCTGATGTTTTAGCAATCAGTACTAAAAATAGTACAATTTTTACAATTGAAGCGAAATCAGGTACTGGAACTACCCTACAAGTGCCGTTTGATCAAATTATTAGATGTCTAAAATGGACAGATACCTTTGAGATATACAATAAAAGAAAAGTCATTCTTGCATTCAAATTTTTATCAAAAAAAAGAATCGATATTGGAGAGTATGAAAGTAGAGAATTAAGAGAATTTTTCAAAATTTGGGATAAATCGTTAAAGATTACTGACTGCGTCTGCACATATGAAGGGGAGACATATTCATTAGAGAATAGAAAACGTAGTAAAATCACCCTTGAAGATTATCCAATGCCATTTAATTCGAGGCACCAAATTTTCTCAAGAGCATAGTTTCAAATCATTTTTTAATAGTTAAGCACAAACTATAGTATGAGTTCAGAGTCCGAAAAAGATACAAATTCTCATGAAAAGGTCATAAAATCTCTTTTACGTCCAGAGTCAGAATACGAGTCAAAGCCAGGTCCGACAAATAGATTTGAAGATTTTGTTGATGAACGTATTTTGATTAGCAGAGATATTTTTGGGAAAAAAGAAATGAAAATAAAAATTTTAGATGTTTCAGACGAACGTCCTCCAAATCAATGGAAACTGGGAGACAGAGTGAAGGTGAACAAAATTCTTGTCACAGTAAAACATCTTGATTCTCAGGAAGTAGAAGAAGGAGAATTTGATATTGAATCAATAGAAAAAGAACTGGCAGAAAAAAGACATTATTCATCAACAAATCGTTGGGTGCCAATCAACGATGTAAAAAATGGATTTGTGATTGGTTCTCGCCATACTTCATTAATCAGTGATGCAATAGCTCTAGAATACATCGCCTTCTAGCCAAGCTATTTTTTAAAACTCGTTTCAAACTAAGAACAGCAAAAAACCTTTAAGAGATAGAAATTCGAAATTTAGCTATGAGTTCAAAGGAAATTGATGTCAATGGCACTTCATTCAGACTAACATTGACAGATCAAGTAGTAAATCAGGTAAATAATTTAAAAAATCTCTATGCAGCAGCATATGAAGATCCTGAGAGCTTTGAACAAGTTAGCGCAGAAATTTCATCCACAATTAATCAAATAGCAGAATCAGTAGAGCCAAGCGCCTCTGACAGTGATTTGGATGGATTAATCCAAGAGATAATCAAAGTTGTTGAAAATAAAGAAGCAGAGGTAGAAAAAGAGCTGCAGCAAAAACCAGAAAAATCCTCCAAATCAAAAAAATCTAAAAAATAGCAATCTGTTTTGAGCATAAAATCAGAAAAAATGTGGATACTAGTTATATTTTGTAAAATTCTAAGGTAGTTTATGCGCGGATGCGAATGTGGAATTTGTGGGCATCATTTTGAAGATGAATGCATAAAAAATGAATGTAAATGTTGTTTAAATTTTCATTTAAGATCTGGACCTAAAACAAAAAAAGAGTAAATTTCTAAAATTAAATCAATCCTGATTTTTGTAACAATTACATTTTTTTGCCAAGTGTTTCGAGCATCCAATTAATCTATGATCCTTACATCCACATAATACGCATTTTTTTTCAGATTTCATAATCTAATCAATTATCAGAGTTGTAAATAGTTTCTATATTTTCCATTAATTTATTTGCCTGCAATGATTCCAATATTTTCAAACGAATATTTTTCAGTCTGTCTGAATCATCAGAATATAAAATCGACATTGTTTCAATTTCTCTTTCAAACTCATAATTTGCAAGAAAGTGTTTTGTTTGTTTTAATAATTTTACATAAGTATCTGACTGAATTTGTGAAGATTCAATTTTTCTTATTATGATCTTGAAAAATCCATTCATTTTTAGAATTTCAGTTTTTATTGTTTCTAAATCTCCTGGCTTATCCTTAAGATCTAAAAGTTTTCTATATGAATCAAGGATCTGCTTTAAAACTCTATTAAGATGCTCATCAAGAGATACCATGAATTTCAGGAGAATAATATCCAATCTAAAAGTTAGGATAAAAAATAAAATTTATCCAATTAGCCAAGTTTTAGAATTCGCTTTTAACTTTAAATTACTACGCCGAGTCCTAACTGACATTGCAAGAAAATGCATATCTAAAATGTATTGGGATAGAATGTGGCTTAGAGTATCCTATCTCAACGACTCGAGTAGAGTGTGAAAATGGACACTTACTAGATGTAAAATACAAAGATCATCCCTCAGAATCATTAAAAGAGAAATTTCTTAGTAGAAGAAATCCTGAAGGCAGTATTTTTAATGAAAGTGGAGTCTGGAGATTTAGAGAGTTGCTAAACTTTTGTCAGATAGATACAGAAAATTTTGATGAATGTGCAAAATCACTTGTGTCTTTAGATGGTGCAGAGGGAAGGCAATCAAAACCATATCAAATGTCTAAAGTAGCAAGTTTTATTCAAATTTCTTCTGATGGTTTATGGTTGCAGCCAGAAGGATACAACCCGAGTGGCTCATTCAAAGATAATGGAATGGCCGCAGCGGTAACTCATGCAAAACTTGTTGATGCAAAAAGAATTGTTTGTGCATCTACAGGAAACACCTCTGCATCAGCTGGAATGTATGCTGCAAATGAAGGAATAGAATGTGATGTCTATATTCCATCTGGTCAAATTGCCCCAGGTAAACTAAGTCAGGCATATCAATTTGGGGCACAAATTGTTGAAGTTGATGGAAATTTTGATGATGCGTTAGCAAAATCACTTGATGAAGCAAAGCAATCTAATGGATACACTGTAAATTCAATAAACCCGTTTAGAATAGAAGGCCAAAAAACAATTCCTTTTCGTGCATTAGAGCATCTTAATTGGGAAGCCCCTGATTGGATTGTATATCCTGGTGGGGCTTTGGGAAACACATCAAGTTGTGGAAAGGCATTGATGGAATTGTATGAATGGGGCTGGATTAAAAAAATTCCAAGAATAGCTGTCATTAACGCAGAGGGAGCTAGTACTTTATCAGATCTTTACAATGGAAAGTTTGGCGAAGAAAAGCTTCATTGGAATAAAGGAAAACCAAATGAAGAATTAATTAAAAAATACTATGCAGATTTAGATGAGAAGGGAATTAGACCAAAAACAAAAGCCACTGCAATTCAAATTGGACGTCCTGCAAACATCCTAAAAGCATTACGTGCACTTGACTTTACCAATGGTGTAGTTACTACTGTTTCAGATAATGAAATGCTTGATGGAATGGCAGTTGTTGGACTAAACGGCTTTGATTGTGAAATGGCATCAGGCGCCGTTCCTGCAGGAATTAAAAAACTCATCGAAGAAGAGGTTATCAAAAAAGATGATGTTGTTGTAGGCATCTTAACAGGACGGCAAAAAGACGCGATGCTTCCAGTTGATTATCACAATAATCCATCAAATCGTTTTGCACGGCCGCCAAAAAATTAGCCTGAAAAATCAAATTTCTGTAAACAAGAGAAGTAAAAATTACACGTTAAGCCTTAAAAGCCAGTTTTGCTGATTAGTAGTATCTAGGAATGCGGTGGAATTAGAAACAAAATGGATGACCAACGTTGCAATCCATATAGTGTTTTGCGGGGGATAATATGTTAGAATTATGGCATGAGATGTTAATTTTAGCTGTTCTCATAGGGCTTTCTGGTTTTTTTAGTGGATCTGAAGTTGCACTAGTTGGAACTAGACAATCTAAAGTTTCACAATTGCTGAAGAAGGGTGTCAAAGGAGCAAGAGCGCTTCACATACTAAAATCAAATCCAGGTTGGATGATGTCATCCATCAATTTAGGAAATAACATGGTGAATGTTGGAGCATCTGCGTTTGCAACAAGTATATCAATTAGAATTTTTGGTGATGATGGATTAGGAATTGCGGTTGGAATTATGACATTTCTTATTTTGGTTTTTGGTGAAATTACTCCAAAAACATATTGTAATGCTAACGCAACAAAGATTGCACTAAAAGTTAGTCCGGCATTGTTAATTTTTAGTTATGTATTCTATCCATTAGTAAAACTATTTGAAATGATTACAAGGGGCATTGTAAAACTAATGGGTAGTAGTTATCATCCTCCAGCATTAACAGAAGAAGATCTTAAAGGAATTGTAGAGCAAGGGTTAACAGATAAGGCAGTAGAAAAACATGAACATGATTTAGTTCAAAGTGCATTAAACTTTGATGATACAGTAATCCG
>JBHIUX010000006.1:0-21468 GCA_042138065.1 Nitrosopumilaceae archaeon | reverse complement strand
AACAAGTAAAACAAACGACCTTGATCTGAAGTCAAAAATCCAATTTTGCAACTAGTCATCACTCATTAGTATCATTTTTAATTTTTCTCAATGATTGAATGTACTAAATCTTGGAAATACATGATGCTCTAAGATTATTCATCACTAAATCTAAAACGATGAAGAATGAATTTGCTAGGAATTGATCGGCTCAAAGATTTTAACCCGGTAAGAAAAAGGTAGGGCGTGAAGATCTTAACTCTAGATGATTTTGAGTTAAAGGATAAGACAGTTTTTTTGCGAATTGATATGAATTGTCCTATTGACCCTGAAACAATGGAAATTTCTGGTACCAAAAGAATTGAAGAGACTACAGAAACAATTGAAGCATTATCTGAAGCCAAGGTTGTTGTTGCATCACATCAAGGCAGGGTTGGAAACAAAGATTACACTGGAATGGAAAAACATGCTAAAGTTCTTGAACAATTATTAAAAAAAGATATCAAATATGTTCAAGATGTAATTGGTTCTGCAGCTCAAAATGAAATTAAAAATTTAAAAAATGGCGAAGTCTTGTTGCTTGATAATTTAAGATTGTGTGCAGAGGAAAATTACGAGTTTTCTCCTTCTGATGCAGCAAAAACAATCATGGTGCAAAGATTAGCAAAACTATTTGATTTGTGTGTCTTAGATTCTTTCCCAAGTGCCCATAGATCACATCCATCTATTGTTGGATTCTCTCAAATTTTACCTGCATGCGCAGGAAGGATTGTAGAACGCGAGGTAAGAAAGTTAGATGAAATCATGACGGTTGCAAAAGCACCCCACGTAATTGTATTAGGAGGTGCAAAAGTTCTAGATAGATTAGAAGCGATAAAACTTCTCATAAAAAATGGCAGGGCAGACCACGTTTTGCTAACAGGTTTGATTGGCAATGTGTTTATGAGAGCACAAGGCAGAATAAAATCTGCATTGGGCATAAAAAGAGAGGAAGAAGTAGTAGCAAAAGCCCATTCTTTGATTGGCGAGTACCCAGATGTTTTTTCAACTCCAGTTGATGTTGCAGTAGACAAAGATGGTCAAAGACTAGAAGTAGATGTCAGAGATGTAAATAGAGATGATGTTATCTATGACCTTGGACCAAAGACGATTGAACACTATAGCAAAATAATTTCTGGCGCAGGTACAGTTTTCATTAGTGGACCTCCAGGTTTCTTTGAAAAAGAACAATTCAGTTATGGTACAAAGGCGTTGTTAGAAGGAGTTGCAAATTCTATGGCCACCACTATTGTAAGTGGAGGACATCTTACATCTGCTTTGAAAAAATATGGATTAGCAGAAAAAATCGATCACATCAGTACTGCAGGTGGGGCTCTTGTTCTTTATCTTACAGGAGAAAAATTGCCAATGATACAATCCCTAGAAGATGCAGCAAAAAGAGAACGAGCTAAATAGTTGCCTTACAATCAGGATTTGGGCAAATTCTATCTTCTGATTTTCCTAAATAAACATCATTATTGCAAGAATTGCAGTGAAGTTTTTCAACAGGATCAAATATCTTTAGCCATATAGTTGTAAAGTTCTGTGCAATGTTTCTTGTTAATCCATTGTCACATATTTCTTGAATGAATGGTTCTATGTCATCAATTATCCAAGATGGGTTAATGTCGCCGTTTTTTTTAATTAATTCGAATATTTCATCATTTGTGAATCTAACTTCAGGATCATTAAATTTTTCAAAAATTATCTTTCTAATCTGAATCGGTATAGGAATTTTAGGAGTGAAATCACCCATGTCAGTAGAGATTTGCCGCCTCTTCTTTTAAGTTATCGAAAGAGGAACCAGATTCTCCTAACTTCTTTGCCAAATAAGAATAAAGACCGAGCTTTAACACTTTCAAAGAGAGTAAAGCACATTTTATTCGAATTGGGCTTTGTTTAATCAAATATTCAAGACCTAGCTCTGACAAAATTTCTTCTTTCTTCAGATTTTTAGCATAATCGAGGTCTTTTCCTTTTGCAAGTTGGGTTAGAACAGATGTGCATGCCTTGCATATAGTGCAACCATCACCACTCCATTTAATGTCGCTGATTGAATTATCATCTACCTTTACTTGCAGTGTGATACTATCCCCACACATTGGGTTTGCATCATGTTGTGAAATATCTGGATTTTCAATTGTTCCTTCGTTTTGTGCGTTTCTTGCCTCATCAATAATTATTTCTGTGTATAGCGGGTCACTCATAATTTAAACAACTCGGATACTTTCTCTAGTGATTGTATAAGTTTGTCCACATCATCTTTAGTGTTATAGATGTAGAAACTAGCACGATTTGTTGCAGCGACATCTAATCTTTCCATTAATACTTGTGCACAATGGTGTCCAGATCTTATAGCTATTCCTTCTCTATCAACAATTGTTGCAATATCGTGTGGGTGAACGTCATGAAAATTAAATGAAATTACTCCACCACGTTTTGAAATATCTTTTGTTCCATAAATCATAATTCCTTTAATCTGTGACATCTTTTCTAGGGCATATTTTGTTAATTCAATTTCATGGTTTCGCACATTTTCCATTCCAAGGTTTGAAAGATAATCTAATGCTGCACCAAAACCAATTACATCAGCAATGTTTGGGGTTCCTGCTTCAAATTTGTAGGGCAAATCATTCCATGTTGTTTCATACTTGTGAACCTCACGTATCATATCGCCACCACCATGGAAAGGATCCATTGTTTCTAAGACCTCTTTTCTCACCCATAAAACTCCAATTCCAGTAGGACCTAACATCTTGTGTCCTGAAAATGCAAAAAAGTCGCATCCTAATTTTTCAAGATCAATTACCATATGAGGAACTGCCTGCGCTCCATCCACGAGTGTTTTTACTCCAGCTTGTTTGCATTTTGATATGATTTTTTCATAATCACTAATTGTTCCTAAAACGTTTGACATGAGGCTAAAAGTTACTAGTTTTACTTTTCCTGTTGCAAGATATTTGTCAAGATGATCTAAAATTAATTCTCCATTATCATCAACGCCAATGTATTCTAATTTAGCACCTTTCTCTTTTGTTAAAAGTTGCCATGGTACAATGTTGCTGTGGTGTTCATATTCAGTAGTTACAATAATGTCGCCTTCTTTGATATTTTTACGGCCCCATGCATAAGCGACTAGATTAATTCCTTCAGTGGTTCCTCTAACAAAGATGATTTCCTCTCTTTTTGGAGCATTAATGAATTTAGCAACTTTATCTCTAGTTTTTTCATAAGCCTCAGTTGCTTCTTCAGCAATTGAATAAACCGATCTGTGAATGTTTGCATTATAATTGTTGTAATAATCCGTAATTTTTTCGATTACTTGTTTTGGCTTTTGAGTAGTTGAGGCATTATCTAGATAAACTAGAGGTTTGTTATCACGCACCTTTCTATTTAAAATTGGAAAATCTTTTCTAACATTTTCAATTGACAGGCTGGCACTTTGCAACTTTATCACCTGTATTTGTAATGTTGTTCGATTTCAGCATTTTCGTCATAACGGGTTTCTTCAATCTCTACAAATTTTCTAAGTTCTTCGTCAGTGTTTATTGTCAGATCTTGTCCTTTCCATTTGGATTCTATCAAGTATGCAATCCATGCTCTAACTTGGTAAGACATTTTTCTTGATAGAGGTTCAAGAAATCCTTCTACGATTACTCTTTCAGCCTCAGAGCGACTAAGGCATCTTGTGTTTAGATAGAAAATTTGTTCCTCATCGATTTGTGCTACAGATGCAGAATGGGTAGCCTTTACGTCATTTGTGAAAATCTCCAATCCAGGAATTGCGTCTGATTTTGCGTTCTTATCAAGCAGAATTGAACGTCCTGAAAGGAAGGATTGTGATTTGCTGGCGTGTTCCTTAATTCTGATCATTCCCTTAAACAATGATTTTGATTTGTCCTTTAGAATTGATTTTTCATTTACTCTACCTTCTGTCGCAGGCTTTTCATGAATTACGTTTGTTTGTAAGTCAAATGATTGATCATTATTTCCAAATATGACCTCAGAGTCATTTGTAGACGCCCCAGTCCCATTAAGGTAGTAATCTATTCTATATCTAGATAGTAAAGCACCAAAAAGTCCAAGATACCAATTTATTTTGCCATCTTGACCTACGTCAGTTCTTCTAGTAGAAAAATTAACAGTACTTTGGTCCATCATTTGTAAAGTTGTAATATCGAGTTGAGCATTTGCAGCTACATTTGTGTTTAGTAATTCCAAGTATGCTTGTTGTTTTGAGGATTTTGGGGCATATAGTTCTTGTACAATGTTTACTTTACTTGAATCACCTACAACAATCACATTACGAGATATGGTTGAAATTCCATCTAATGATAGACTAGAAAGAATATGGATAGGTTCATTCACAATCGAATTTTTAGGAACATACACAAACATTCCTGAATTAAATGCAGCGTTGTTTAGTGCAGTAAACTTATCTTCTTTAGAGTTTGATTCATCAAATGCTTTCTTAACCTGATCATAATTATTGTTTAACGCATCATCAATTGAGGACAACACAACTCCTTTTGATTTTAATTCATCGGAGAGGTTTACACGAGTGATGTTTGTGCCAATTTGAACAATACAATTTGTGTTTTCAAGTTCAGTAAATCGTTTTTTAAGAAAATCAGGCGTTGCAGAATCAGAGGTTGTAGAAAGAGAGACCTGTTCTGGATCCAATTTTCTTGCATCAGTGTACTTGCTGTATAATGGTGAAATCTCAAGTGGTAATTCTTTGTAGATGGAAAGAGATTTTTGTCTGTATTCTTTTAACCAATCTGGTTCTTTTTTAGATGAAGAAAGTTTCTCGATATGACTCGAATCGAGAGTTGATAATGCAAGGGACATAGTTAATCAGAACTTTGTAAAGACGTGTTGGTTAACCTACAGAGCCATCCATTTCTAATTTGATTAGCCTGTTAAGCTCGACAGCGTATTCCATTGGAAGTTCTTTTGTAAATGGTTCCATGAATCCATTTACTATGAGAGATAGTGCTTCTTCTTCTGTAAAGCCTCTTGTCATTAGGTAAAATATTTGCTCATCGCCGATTTTTCCAACTGTTGCTTCATGGGTAACTGTTGCATCCTCTTGGTTGATTTCCATGTAAGGATAAGTATCAGTTTTTGAAGTGTCATCTAGGAGTAAAGCATCACATCTTACGCTTGCTTTTACGTTTGTTGCACCCTTTGCAACTTTAAGCAGTCCTCGGTAAGTGGATCTTCCGTTAAGACGACTAACAGATTTTGATGTAATCTTTGATGTTGTATTTGGTGCTATGTGGACCATCTTGGCACCAGTGTCTTGATGTTGGTTCTTTCCAGCAAAAGCAATTGAAAGTGTTTCGCCATAAGCTCTTTCTCCAAGCAAGTAGATTCCAGGATATTTCATTGTAATTTTACTTCCAATGTTTCCATCAATCCATTCAACTGTAGCACCTTCATATGCATAAGCACGTTTTGTTACAAGATTGTATACATCACTACTCCAGTTTTGGATTGTAGTGTATCTGAGCTTTGCATCTTTTAGGGCAACTAGTTCAACAACTGCAGAGTGCAAAGATTCTGATGAATAAACCGGAGCTGTGCAACCTTCAATGTAATGAACCTCAGCACCTTCATCAGCAATGATCAAGGTTCTTTCAAATTGACCAATATTTTCAGCATTAATTCTAAAGTAAGCTTGCAAAGGCATATCAACTTTAACTCCAGGTGGAACATAGATGAACGAACCACCACTCCATACTGCGCTGTTTAATGCAGCAAACTTGTTGTCTTCAGGTGGGATAATTTTTCCAAAGTATTTTTTAAAAATTTCAGGATGTTTCTTTAATGCAGTGTCAGTATCTAAGAAAAGGACACCTTGTTTTTCTAAATCTTCTCTTAAATTGTGATATACGACTTCTGATTCGTATTGAGCCCCTACTCCGGCAAGGAATTTCTTTTCTGCCTCTGGGATTCCAAGTTTATCAAATGTTCTTTTGACATCAGCTGGTACATCATCCCAATTTTTTTCAGTTTTTTCAGAAGCCTTTGCATAATAATAGATATTTTGAAAATCAATTGAGCTAAGATCAGCACCCCATTTCGGCATTGGTTTTTTCATAAACACGTCATATGCTCTTAATCTAAAATCAAGCATCCATTGTGGTTCATTTTTCATTTTGCTGATGCCAATGACCGTTTCTTTTGAAAGTCCTTTCTTACTAAGATGGACATACAATTCTGTGGAATCTTTGAAATCATATTTTGAATAATCATCAACCTGAATATTCTCGGTAGCCATCGAAGAAATAACCCCGTTATATTATAAATATATGAGGAAAAATAGGTAGAGCTAAATAGCTTCAGCTAACAAAAATATTTTTTATTGTATCAAAAGCGCCCGGCACAGTATGCACTTGTGCAGTGATGTTTTCAACATGAAACTTTTGTAACTCGTCAGCTGTGAATGGACCAATTGCAACAACATTAATTTTTTGTAAAATTTCTAACAAGTTTTTTTCTTCATAATCTTTTAACATTATTTCAAAAAATGCTCTTACAGAAGATGCACTTGTAAAAACAATTCCATCTACTTTTGATTGTGAAAAAAGATCTCTAAATTCATTCCATTGAGTGGTATCACGAAATGCACAGACATCATAAAGATGAATTTCAGTTACTTTTAATCCAATTTTTTCTAAAAGATTTTTTAGAAAAGGTGTAGAGGCTCCACTTCTTGGCACAATGACCTTTTTTCCCACCGCGTTTAGTTTTGTAAATACTTCACCTATGCCAACAGATGAAAATCTTTTTGGCATGTGTGATACTCGAATTCCTTCATTCTCAAGTGCAGTTTTTGTTTTGGGTCCAACTGCTATTACAATAGTATTTGCTACTGCAAGTTGTAGTTGTTGTAATTTTGAAACTTGTTTTGCCATATCAAAAAGTAGTTTGACTGCTTTTGAGCTCATAAACACAGAATAAGCAGGATTTTCAAGTTTTAGATGATTTAGAAATTCTTCAACAATTTTTTCTCCTTTGCTTACCAATTCTATTGTTGGAAGAGGTAATGGCCTTGCGCCATCCTTTATCATCAATTCAATAAACTCTCGAGAATCATCTTTTGAGCGAGTGATTGCAATTGTTTTTCCTTGAAGCATTATTTTCCACCTATAGTTTTTGATAGATTAACTACTTTGCCTATTATAATTATAGAGGGCGGCTTAATTTTTTGTTGCTTTACTTTTTGAGCAATATTTGAGAGCGTGCCTTTGATAGTTTTATGTTTTGGAGTTGTGCCATTTTGAATTACCGCGACAGGAGTAGTTTTTGCCATTCCACCTTTAGCTAATTCTTTGCAAATAATATCAATTCTGGATAGTCCCATCATTATTACTATAGTGTCAACTGATTTTGCAAGTTTTTTCCATTTTACAGATTCTTTTTTCTTTTCAGGATCCTCATGACCAGTAACAAAGACCACAGAGGAAGCATGTTTTCTGTGAGTAAGTGGTATTCCAGAATACGTTGCAGAGCCAATTCCGGAAGTAATGCCGGGAACAATTTCACATTTTACCTTGTGTTTTTTAAGAAATTCTGCTTCTTCTCCACCTCTTCCAAAAATAATTGGATCACCTCCCTTTAGCCTAACAACATTTTTTGTCTTTTTTGCAAACTTTACCATGAGTTCATTTGTGCTATCCTGATGCTTGAAATCATCTCCAACTGCTCGTCCAACATAGATTTTTTCTGTTTTCTTTGGAATCATTGAAAGAATTTTTTTACTTACCAGTCTATCGTAGAGCACAACGTCTGCTTTTTTCAAAAGTTCAACTGCTTTAATTGTAATTAGCTTGTCATCACCAGGTCCTGCTCCGACAAGGTAAACTTTACCACTCATTTTTTGTTCCACTCCTCTACTTTTTCTCTCCAATTTAATGCAAGTTCATTTACTCCTTGCTTGACAAGTTCTTCTCCAACCATTTTCCCCAAACCAACAGGGTCAGTTTTATCACCGGTTTTTGCAACATGTATTGATTTGGCTCCATCAACTGAGAATGCCATAACTTTGAGTGAGAGTTGTTCGCCATTTGATTTTGCAAAAGCGCCAACAGGAAATCTACAACCTGATTCTACAAAATTAGATAATGCACGCTCTGCTTCAATTTCTGCCCTTGTGTTTGGGTCTTCAATTTTTTTTAACATAGAAATTGTTTCAGAATCATTTGCTTTTGCGACAATTGCTAATGCGCCTTGTCCTGGTGATGGAAAAAATTCTTCAATTGAGAGATTTGAGGATTTTACATCTAGTCCTAGTCTAGATATTCCGGCTTGCGCAAGAACTATTGCAGAATAACTTTGATTGATTTTTTTAATTCGTGTTTCAATGTTTCCTCTGATTGGTTTTACTACCAAGTCTGGCCGCTTTCTTGTTATTTGAACAGCCCTCCTCAGACTACTGGTACCAATAATTGCTCCTGATTCAATATTTTCTAGAGTTTTCCCAGATGTTGAAATAAAGACATCATTTGGTGACTCTCGTTTTGGAATACTTGCAAGAACAAGATTCTCTGCAAGACTTGAAGGGACATCTTTCATACTGTGTACGGCAAAATCAACCTCATTTTCTGCAACTGCTCGATCAATTTCTTTTTCAAAAATTCCTTTTTGATCAATTGTAAATAATGGTCGTTCATCAGTATCTCCTTTGGTCTTGATTGTTTTTATTTCAAATTCATTATCTGGGTTTGTTTTTTTTAATTCAGATACAACCCAGTTTGTTTGTGCAAGGGATAGCTGGCTCCCCCTTGTTCCAATTTTGTATTTCAATTCTTCACCATTTTCAGTGCATAATGATACGCGTTTAATGCATCATTAAAGTCAGTTTTTGTGTGAGCGTCAGACAGAAAAACAACCTCAAACTGAGACGGTGCCACAAAAACTCCTTTTTTTAGTAATGAATGAAATAGTTTTTTGAATTTTTTTGCATCAGACTTTTTTGCTGTCTTATAATCTACAACAGGGGTTTTTGTAAAGAAAATCTGCATCATTGAGGCAGTGAAATTAATCTGATGAGGTATTTTCATATCTGTTGCAATATCATCAAGTGCCCTAGCAAGTAAAGCACAATATCGTTCAAGTTTAGAGTATAGTTTATTTTTAATTTTATTAATTGTAATAATGGAGCTAATTGCAGCACACACTGAAATTGGATTTCCTGCAAATGTACTTGCTTGGTATACTTTTCCACCAGGAGTCAATTGATCCATAATCTCTTTTTTTCCACCCACTGCTGCTATCGTAAATCCATTGCCAAGCGATTTTCCCAAGGTTGTGATATCTGGCTTTATTCCAAAGTGTTGTTGTGCACCACCTGGAGAAACTCTAAACCCAGTTACAATTTCATCAAAGATTAATGGAATGTTATTTTCTTTAGTGATTTTTCTCATATCTTGAAGAAAGTTTTTTTCGGGAAGAATTAATCCCATGTTTGCAAGAATTGGTTCTACAATTACTCCAGCAATGTCTTTGTTTTTTTGGATAACTTTTTGTAATTCATCAGAATTATTGTATTGAACTACTAGTGTGTTTTTTGAAACTTCTTTTAATCCACCCTCAGATACTGATATTCCATGATGAGCAGATCCTGATCCTGCTTTAACTAAAACAGAATCATGAGCTCCGTGGTAGCATCCTTCAAATTTTATGATTTTTTTCTTTTTTGTAAATCCACGAGCTAATCTAATTGCAGTCAGTGTGGCCTCTGCACCAGTATTTACAAGACGAACTTTGTTAATTGATGGAAAGTTTCCAATAATTAATTTTGATAATTTTATTTCCTGTTCTGATGGTGTTCCAAACAAAGTTCCATTTTTTAGCTGTTTTGAAACTGGAGAAATGATTTCTTTTCTTGAGTGTCCAAGTAACATGGCACCATATCCGTTACAAAAATCGATGTATCGGTTGTTATCCTCATCCCAAATATATCCACCCTGAGATTTTTTTGTAAAGAATGGATATGGTTCATAGTATCTAACAGGGCTGTTTACTCCTGATGGGATAATCTTTTTGGCATCATCGAATAGCTTCTTTGATTTTGACAATATTTGACTTGGATTCAATGTCTTTATTATTCCTAATACTAATCCGTGCTAGTCATTCAATTTTTTAAGCCGATTTTTTAACAATGTGTGAGAATTTTTTCCTAAGTAAAATTGCAACAATAATTGCACCAATAAATGGAGCAGTCCAAAATAACCACAATTGATCAGGAATTCCAGCCACCAGTGCAGGTGCAAAAGAACGAATAGGATTCATCGAAGCACCAGAGATATCCCTAAAGAAAATTACATCAAGCCCAATAATTCCACCAACCGCCAGTCCAGCAAATTTGTTTAAAGATTTTTTATGAATAGTTATCAAAATAACTCCCATTAAAAGAAATGTTGCCAAGATTTCTGCTCCAAAAATTAAGCTAAGAGAATAGGAATAATTTCCCAAAGTTACCCCAAGTGAAGCATAATCACCAATAACAAATTTAACAAATAAACTTCCAAGGACGGCACCAATTACTTGTGCACTAAAATAAATTGGCAGTTGTTTTGTTTTGATGTGACCTGTAATTAAAAATCCTATTGTTACAGCAGGATTAAAGTGTGCCATAGAATATTTGCCAAATGCATAAACTAGAATTGCTAAACCAACAAAGTGCATCGCAGCAATAAAAAATGTTCCCAAGGTTTCTCCCATCATTCCATCAAACACAACTGAACCAGTTGCAGCAACTAATAATCCAAAAGTTCCAACTAATTCTGATGAAAAAATAATCAAATTAGAGTTATTCATTAATTATAACCTATAATTTCAAAATTATATCGGTTATTTAATTCAAAAATTTATTAAAAAAAATTATGGGTTTGTGTGTTTGAATAGATCATTTCAAGTACATTGTTACAGATTTTATTCACATTTTACGGCTAGATCGCCATCTGAACTATCGATATCAACGCATGAATCATTATCATCGCCACCATCAATTACATCCATTCCATCACCAGATGTAATGACATCGGTTCCTGATTGACCTTTGATGATATCATTTCCTTCGTTACCATTCAAACCATCATTTCCCTCATCACCAAAGATAATGTCATCTCCTTCACCACCAAAGATGCAATCATTTCCTTTATCTCCACTAATGATGTCATCACCCCCATGTGCAAATATCAAATCAGGAAGTTCTGTTCCAACAATAACATCCTCGCCTTGGGTTCCCTCAATCATGTTATAGTATGAAATTGGTTTACCACATGCTTGAACATCTATTGTTTGAGTTGCACTAGCAGTATTTCCAAAAGAGTCTATTGCAGTCCAAGTAACCAAGGTTTGACCAAGAGAAAATGTTTGTGGAGCATCGTTTGAAATACTTGGTGAAGGATCTGCAAGGTCTACACTTGTGGCCTCACCAATTGAAACAATAGTTTCAATTCCAGTAGCATCAATTATGATATTTTCTGGAATAGCTAGTTCTGGAGCAGTCGTATCAGTTAGTGTGATTTTTTGATTTGTGGTAGCAGTATTTCCTGCAGCATCTGTTGCAGTCCATGTCACTATGGTTTCTCCTACCTCAAAGTATGCAGGCGCGTTATTTGAGATTGTAACTTCACTAATGCTGTCGTTTGCTACTGGTGGAGTTAGAGAGACTGTGTTTTCACTAGCAGATATGGCCTCCAATGTCACATTAGCAACCGGATCAATAGATGGAGATGTTGTATCAACTACGGTTACAACCTGGGTTGTATTAGCAGAATTTCCAGACGTATCTGTTGCAATCCAAGTTACAATCGTCTCACCTAGGGAAAATAGTGAGGGTGCATCATTGGTGATTGTGTCTATTGCAACAGCATCTGTTGCTTGGGCTTGAGTGAGTGCTATAGTATTATTATTTAATGATTGTGCCTCTACAATAACATCAGTTAGAGGAGTTATTGAGGGTGGAGTGGTATCAACTATGAAAATTTGCTGAATCTTACTAGCTGTATTTCCCGCTGCATCTTTGGCAGTCCAAGTAATTGAGGTTAAACCAAATGGAAATGTTTCTGGTGCGTCATTATTGATTGATGTCACTCCAACTGCATCAGAATAGGTTGCAGTTCCATAATCTACTACATTTCCGTTTTCACCTGTTGCTTCAATGGTCTTTGTTGGAGGAGGAGTCAATTTTGGAGCAGTTGTATCTACAACTGAGATTGTCTGCTCTAAAATAGCAGAGTTTCCTGCAGCATCAGTTGCATTCCATGTAACAATTGTATCACCAACTGGGAATAATGCTGGTGCATCATTCTCTAATGAAATAACACCTACTGCATCTTCGGTAATTGGTGCTGTTAATTCTACAACATTTTGAGTTTCAGATGTTGCCTCAACGCTGATTACATCACCTGGAATAATTGTTGGCTCAGTTGTGTCAACAACTGAAATTGTTTGCATCGCACTTGCAATGTTTCCTGCAGTGTCAGTTACAGTCCAAGTTACAACTGTCTCACCTAGTGAGAATGATGATGGGGCATCATTTGACACAGATGCTATTCCAACATTATCGGTTGCATTTGCAACACCAATAGTAACCTGATTGGCCGATGGATCAACTGCTTCAAAGATTACATTTGGCGGCGAGGTTATTGTTGGAGCGGTTGTGTCAACGACTGAAACCGTTTGGTTTGCACTATTTTCATTTCCGTGTAAATCAGTTGCAGTCCATGTAACGGTGGTATTTCCAAGCAAGAAGGTTTGAGGAGCATTATTTGTGAGAGTTGCAATTCCAATTATATCAGAAACTGTAGCGTTTCCAATTTGGACGCTAGTTCCGTTTGGTCCCTCAGCCTCTGCTGTAATATTTTGAGGTGGAGTGATTTTAGGAGCGGTGGAATCTACAACAGAAATTACTTGAGTAGAATTTACAGAATTTCCAGAAGTATCAACTGCAGTCCAGGTGACTGTCGTCATTCCAATTGGGAAAGAGTCTGGTGCGTCATTTGTGACAGACGCGATTTCAACAATATCAGAAACTTGGGGTTGTCCTAAATCTGCAAAGTTTTCATTAGGATCTGTTGCTTCAATTATTACATCTTTAAGACCAGTTATTTTTGGAGGAGTGGTATCAATTATTGATACAACTTGTTCAACGATTGCTTCATTTCCATATTCATCTGTTACAGTCCATGTTACAGTGGTGTTTCCAAAGGAGAATGTTTCTGGTGCATTATTTACAATTGAAGAAATTTCAGAAATATCTTCCACAGTAACTTCACCCAAATTCACAGTGTTTCCTTCTGGCCCTATTGCTTCACTAGAAATATTTTTGGTAATATTTACAGATGGAGCAGTTGTATCAACAACGCTTACTATTTGTTGAATTGTTGCAAAATTTCCTGCTGCATCTGTTGCAGTCCAGTTTACTACTGTATCACCTATTGGATAGGCTGCAAGACCGTCATTTGTGACAGTAACTTGTTGAATATCTGTAGCATTGATTGTTCCAATATTAACGTGATTGCTATTAGTTGAAAGTGCTTCAAAGACAATATTTTGTGGTGGAGTTATTGTTGGAGGGATTGTATCTACTACGGTTACAAGTTGTGTGTCACTTACTGTATTTCCAGAATTATCTGATACTAGCCATGTAACGGTAGTATTTCCCATTGCAAAAAATTGTGGCGCATCATTTGTTATTGACAAAATTTCCCCATTATCAATAACTGTGGCCTCACCTAGATAGACTTGATTTTCAGTTAATGATGTTGCTTCTACAATTAGATCATTTGGAACATACAGTGTGGGTTTTGAGGTATCAGTAATTATCACCTTTTGTGGAACAGTTGAAGTATTTCCCATAACATCTGTTGCAGTCCAAGTGACTATGGTTTCACCAATTGGAAAATATTCTGGTGCGTCATTTGTGATTGAAATTACTCCTACATTATCGGTTACTATAGGGGCAGTTAGCTCTACAATGTTTTGAGTCGGATTGCTAGCCTCTACAAGAATATCTGAAGGCAAGGAAATTGTTGGAGAAGTTGTATCTGAAACTGTGACTGTTTGAGTAGCAATTGCTACATTTCCAGCCCCATCAATGGCAGTCCATATGACGGTGGTAATTCCTATAGAGAATTCGGTAGGTGCGTTTGATGTAAGTGATTGAATTCCACTTTCATCAGTTGCCATTGCTTGTCCAACGGAAACTGGAGTTAGACCACCTGTAGCTTCAATTTGCAAATCGTTTGGTGGAAGAATTGTTGGTTTTGTAAAATCATTTGGTACCGGAGTAATCTCAGATGTAGTTTCAGTTTCTGTTGTTGACGTTTCTGTTGTCTCCTGAACTTCAACTACAATTGGAGTGTCAAACTTTTGAATTCTATGACCGTTTGTATCAACTACAAACAAATTTCCAAATTTATCTAATGCCGCATCTTTTGCAACTTTGAATTGACCATCCCCATTCCCCATAGTACCAAACGAGGTCAGAGTCATTCCAGTAGAATCTAATCTTAAAACTCTATCATTATCACCATCTGCCACATACAAATTTCCTTCAGGATCAATTGTAAGTCCATATGGTCTTAATGAAATTCCAGCTGAGTTTGGTCCAAACGCTTCTATGAAATTTCCAGATGAATCAAACTTCTTTATTCGATTTGCAGATGGATCAGAAACATAGATGTTACCATCCTTGTCTGCGGCAATTCCCATTGGTGAAATAAATTTATCATCAGTTGCACCACTAGAGCCAAACTTCATTACAAATTCTCCCTCTGATGTGAATTGTTGAATTCTTTGATTTCCAGTATCAACAACTAATACAGTGCTGTTGTTTCCAATTGCTATTCCACTAGGAGACATAAATTGGCCAGAATTAACTCCTTGAGTTCCCCATTGTGTTACAAAGGTTCCATTCAAATTAAATTTTTGAATTTTATTTAATTGATTATCAACAACGTAAACAGAATTTTCATCAACTGCAATTCCACTAACTGAATTAAATTGTCCAGCCCCACTTCCTGAGCTTCCCCAGGATTTCAAAAATACTCCATTATTATCAAATTGTTGAACTCTTCTATTTCCCAAGTCAGTAACGTAGACATTTCCCTCAGAATCAATTGCGATGTTTTGTGGATTAAAAAATTCACCATCTTGGTTACCAGACTCGCCCCACTGGGTTAACAATGGATGGCTTGCGCTTTGAGCATAAGCTAAATTCATTGTACTTACCATCAGAACGGTAAGTACCACTAGGGACAATATTGCCTTCAACAAGGCCAAATTTCGAATTTAGAAGAAGATCTCACGAGTGAGTAATTGTTGTATTTTTTGTCAAAAATGGCTGAAATTAGAAGGGTTTGTTGACTTCGCGTGTGAAAACATAGCTAGCAAGCCCAACCATGACCAATACAAAAACAAAGATTATTCCAATGCTCATGAAAGGTGAAACGCCTTCGGTTACTCCTGTCATCAAACCACGAACTAGAAGGACGGTATAAGTTACAGGATTTAGTTTTGCTGCAGTTGCAAGCCAATCAGGCAATAATTCTAATGGAAAAAGAGCAGGACTTAGCATAAACAATGGCATGCCAAGAAAATTGATGATTCCCCAAAAAGTTTCCTGAGATTTTGCAGTTGCTGCTACCATCACTGAGATTCCAGAAAATCCAAGTGAAAACAAAATTACAATTGCCATAATTGGTGCAATTACAAGAAAGTTTGGAAAACTAACTCCAATTGCAAAAGCTATTCCTAAAATCAAACTTGCTTGAAGTGCAGCTATCATAGAAATTGCAAGCATTTTTCCCAGTGCAATTGATGAACGAGATACGGGAGAAGTTAACGCCTTATTCATAAATCCATAACGTCTATCCCATAAAGTGTTTACACCGCCAAAGATACTTGTAAAAATTGCTGTAAGAATTACGACTCCAGGTGCCATAAATTCAATGTATTCGCCTTCAAAACCAACCGATTGAATTAGTGGTTGTGTTCCTGCAAAAGTATTTCCAATTACAATTATCCAAATTGCCGGCTGAATTAATCTGATGATTACACCACTTCGAGATTTTCTGTAGCGTTTCATTTCTCTCCAAAAAATTGTATAAGTGTCAGAAAAAATCAAGACCTTATTCTCCTCATTTTTGCAAATTCTAGTTTTTGATTATATTTTCCATCCTCATCACGTAGCTCATGACCAGTGTATGAAATGAAAACATCATCAAGTGAAGGCTGAGTTAATGAGATTTCATTAATTTTGATTTTAAGATTTGAAGTTAGTTGAAAAATTTGTGGAATTAATTCTGCTCCTTTTGTGGTGTAAACTGTAACTTGATTATTTTTGGTTGAAACATCTTTGACAAGTGAAATTGTCTTTAGTTTTGATAATAAATCAGAATTAACTTCATTACCTTCTAGTCTAAAAGATACTACCTCGTCTCCCAAGGCATTTTTCATTGCTTGTGGCGAGTCTATGACTTGGATTTTTCCATAGTCTATAATTCCAACCCTATCACAAAGTTTGTCTGCTTCTTCCATATAATGCGTGGAAAGAAAAATTGTCATGTTGAATTCGTTGTGAATTTGCTTGATGTACTCCCAAATCTTTCGCCTAGTTTGAATATCCAATCCAACTGTTGGTTCATCAAGAACCAGAACTTTTGGTCTATGCAATAATCCTCCTGCGATGTCTAGTCTTTTTCGCATCCCTCCAGAATAAGTAATTACAGCCTGATCCTGTTTGTCTTTAAGTTCGATTAGATCTAAAACTTCATCGATTCTTTTGTTAATCAGATTTTTTGGAATGTGGTTTAGTCTTGCTTCAAGTAGTAGGTTTTCTCTACCGGTTAGATATTCATCAACTGCAATTTCTTGTTGTACATATCCAATGTTTTCTCTTACCTTTTTTGCTTGAGTGACAACATCAAAACCTGCCACAATAGCATTTCCCGATGTTGGCTTTAGCAAAGTGGTGAGAATCATCATGGTAGTGCTTTTGCCAGCACCGTTTGGTCCAAGAAATCCAAAAATTTCACCTTCTTCTACATTAAATGAAATGTCATCTACTGCTGTAACTTTTCCAAATTTTTTAACTAGGGATTTTGTCTCTATTGCTTTCAACAGAGAGATGGATTTTTGCAATTATAAATTACTAACAGTTTTTCGATCATTGATTTACGAATGGATTATGAAGAAAATCGATCCTCATAAAAAATTTAAGTAAATAATAAAATGCGAATTTTATGAAAGGATTATGTCATGTTTGTCATTCATCAAATGTTGAGGTCATAGTGGATGAAGGCATTGTTACTTGTAAAAATTGCTTAGAGGGAAAAGATCTAGCTAGGTAGGTTTTCAGATATTTTTTCTCTAATTTCTTTTCCTTTTATCTCAATGATTTCTTTAATTTCCATTAATTCCTCTCCTTCTGGCCATTTTCCAATTTCGTCAAAGAATATGTGCTGAGCATGGCATTCTAATCTGCCAATATACCAACCATATGCAAAATTAAAGTCATTATCAAATTTCCAAATTTTGTGCATTTGGGGCAAAATTTCTCTTAACAGAGTTGGAATTCCGTTGATATGTTCTTGAATGTTTATGTGAATAATTTCACGTACTTCAGGATCAAATGACATTATAGGTTATCAAAAAATTGATTAAAATAAAAATTGTTGGGGGATTATTCTAGATTTTTGTATTCTTCTTTTGTGACTTTGAGCTTTATCTGCTCACCGACACCCCAAATTTCTGATTTTGAGATAATTTTTGAGTGAAGTAAGCCATCTGAAACCTCAATGGATTCAAGCTCGTTTGTGTCAGGATGTCTGTGAAGTCGTTTTATTTTTCCTATTTTGTGACCGTCCAAATCTACAACATCAATGTTAGTTCTTACAGGAGGAGTGCTAAGTAACAGAGTTTCTGCGGTAAATCTATCAATGTATGTTTCTGGTAAAAAGTAGTCTTTCATAAAGCCTTGATGGATTGTTACACCAGAAACAGCTAATGTTTCTTGGTTGATGTGAATGTGTTTTACTTTTCCATATTCAATACCTTCTCTATCAACAACTTTTTTTCCTGTAAAGTCATCGGCTGTTGCTAAATTAGGGCTCATGCCTTCTAGTTTAGTTGACATGATGCTAGGTTGAGAGATTTGCTTATCATTACAGATATCAGGATTTTCTATCAATGAGGTTAAATTACTTGACAAATGAATTTTCTTGTGAATGAAACAAATCAAATCTTCAAGGCCGTTTTGACCACAAAGGGAAGAAAAACTGGTAAAGAACATTCTGTGTGGTTAAGGGCAGTCCGATATAATGGTAAAATCTATTTTTCAAGACATAGGCCTGATGGAGACTGGTTTCAAAATGCATCTCTAAACCCCGATGTTAAAATTAATTTTGATAACAAACAGATTGTTGGAAAAGCAGTAATAGTTACAGATGAAGAATTGGCTAGAAAAATTTCAGAGCTAAAATATCCTGGAGAAGATCGGGCTAAAGAAAAAAGAGTCGTGTTAGAAGTCACACTATGTGAATAATTGTAGAAACCCCTCGCTTGTCTACTTCCATTCCATTTTCCATTTCACCAATCGTTACAGTAAATGAAATAACATCTCTTTGTTTGCATTCGCTTGCATCAAGTTTTAGATGAATATCCATCAAGTCAAATTCTTCTTGGGGAAGATTTGTTTCATCGATTGAAACTTTTGCAGTAGATTCTATTCTAAATCTGTCATCTTTGAAATGAAACCCAAGTTTTGTTTTTCTTCCTTCTCTGCCTGTCGCCTTGACATTAACATCAATAATACCAGGTTTTGCCATGGTGTAGCTTGATTTTTGATTTACAAACACGCCGATTTGAAATGGTTTTCCAGCTGTTGCTTCTGCCATTTTTTGTATACCATCATTCATTACAACATCTACTGCTTTGATGGTTTGAGCTACTTTGGCAATCCAGTCATTTGTTCTTTCAATGGTGGATGCAATTCCTGCCCTTCTTTTTTTGTCCTCATCAGGTGGAAGTTTGTAATAATCAACCCATGCAAGGTAATCCTTTGAAATGTCTTTGATAAACTCCATACAAGTTATTTTATAACCTTCCACAGTTGTATCTCGACCTGCTGCTTCATCATAGGGAGTAATTCCGTCATCCATTGGCAGAGCCATCAAAAGTCGTACTTTGTACATGTAAAAAAATCAATGCATATAATGGCAAATCAATTATTCTTTCTGATGAGTTTTAGAACTATTACAGAAGATTTACAAAGTCAGCTGAAAAGTAACCTTCCTCAAATTAGACTAATGCTGAAAAGAAATCCTGCCATGGCTTTTACAAAAATTACCCAAGTTGGTTCTGGGGTTGGAAAAAAATACGGAGTCAAGCTTGTTGTGAACTTTCCTGAGAGGGGAAAGATTAATGATTTTGATTCCTATGGAAAGCAGGATCTCAGCATCATTGTTGACCAGTCAAAAAAGAATTTTCCCATAGACCGCAGTATTGTAAAAACAAAGGCGAGGGAAATTTTTGGAAACGATGCGGAGATTCAGGATGCCTACATGTACGAACAAAAAGAAGGGGTTAGAGTACTTGCAGAAAATGGCAGAATTGATGTTTTGCCCCATTCTCTTCACATATGGTGCAAATTTTCAGACAAAGTATCAGATTTTTGTGATTGGTTATTTGAAAATGTATACCAAAAGTCATAATTTCAGACTAGTTTTGTTCTAAATTTTTTAAGATATTTTTTGCATCTGTATTATCTGGATCAAAAATGAGGATTTTCTTACAGCAATCTCTTACCTTTTCAGGTTCTTTTAAAAATCCATGAACATTTGCTTTTAAAAGTAAGGTTTCAGGATCATTTTCATTTAATGATAACGCCTTATCAAAATAAGCTAAAGCATTGTTTGCATCTTCTAAAATGTAGTAAATGCTTCCCATTATGAAATAATAATCAGAATCTTCAGAGAATTTTTCTTCAATGCTTTCACCAAATTCTAATGCCTCTTTGTACTCACCGTTTTTCACAAGTTTTTTGAGATGGCGTTTTGGATAACTAAACAGGCCAACCAAATTTCATACCTGCCCAAAACAAATTTTTAGGCAATTTTCATAATGCCGTTTTCAATCAACCACTGAATTGCAGTTACAAATTCTTTATCAGAAGTAAATCCATCTACCCAATATCCAGTAGTGGTTTTAATCCATGAAGGAATTTCAACAGCTGTTCCACCACCAGATGCAGTTGGAGGAATTACTATGACTCCTTCATTTATCAAGAATTCAATTGCATTTACGAATTCATCATCAGATGAGAAGCCATCAACCCAAAATCCTGCAGTTGTTTGAATCCAACTTGGGACTTGAATACTTGTAGGTGGTGGTGGAGGTGGAGAAGTTCCTGAACCAGCAGAAATTGGAATGTCAACTTGTAGATAGTCAGGACTTGTACTAGGAACTGAACTTGTAGGAGCTAAACCATAAATCCAAACTACATAATGAGCTGTTCCAGGCGTTTCGTTAACAGTGATGTCTAAAAGAGCCTGACCAGATGGAGAATAAAGGTAAAGTCGGTTTTCCTCTTGTGCAATTGATCTTAATGGATTTAGATTTTCATCAACAACTAGAAGATCATACTGTACCTGATTCAAGAATTCAGTATCATCGTATTTACTGATAAACTTGATTTGCCAAGTCATTGGACATCCCTGAACTGGGTTTTCAGGAGCATAGAAAACATGTACTTGATAATCGAAATTTTTTGTAGGTTTTTTAATAGAGGTGGTTAGCTTGTCAGTGTTTGGACAACCCTTAGCTATATCTACTACACTTGTAGGAATGATGTTCGCAAATGGGTTTGTTGAAACATTTTCTTTATAGTCCAATAATTCAAATCGGTATTCTTGTGGTGGAATTCCTTCAGACACATGAGTCCATGTACTTGCTTTGATTGGGAAGGGAAATCCATCTACAATCCAAACCTTGCTGTTTGCCCCACCTGTTCTCCAACCTACTTGGATAACTTCATCAAAGTGTCCTTCTGGAACAGTCAAACCATTTGGTTCAATTAATAATGGAAGAATTTGTTCTCCTCCAATGTTTCCAATTTTTCCCCAAGACTTTGCAGAGAATGCTTTTGGGGAATCGGCACTTGCAAATGCAGACAACCATACAATTGAGGTCTTAAACGCACCTCGGTAAACACTTAGCTCTGGACTTCCCCCAGTTGGTTCAGGTGCAACTTTTCCAAGCTCTATGTTTCCTTTTACAATTTTTTTGCCATCATAAACAACTGCTTGTACCAACCACTTGGTTTCAGTACCAACTTTAAGGTCACCTTCGACCCAAAAATCCATTTTAAAATCTGCACATTCTTTGTAATCTACATGACACAATCTATAAGAAAACTGGTCTCCTTTTTTG